>NZ_JNKD01000003.1:0-114749 GCF_000701925.1 Ruminobacter sp. RM87
GAATTCAGGTTACGCGCATCCGAAAATACGGAAGTCATCCATACACCGGTCCATCACGGATACGGGATGTTTTCAGCGGATTAAGCATCTCTTTTTCTTTAATCATCTCCCGTGTTTTATTTGTTTCTTTTCCTCCTTGTGATAAAATTTTGATTAGTCAGCAAAGAGGAGCCGTTTCGTCATGTCCTACAAATTCAAACCTGTCTCTGTTGTTGCCGTCATCGTTACCTTCAATAACAAATACCTGATTGTGGAAGAGCGTCTCGGTAACGGGAATCCGGTTTATAACACCCCGGCCGGTCATATTGAACACTGGGAGAATCTGTTTGAAGGAGCCGTAAGAGAACTTTACGAGGAAACAGGCATCAGAACAGATCATTTTGACGGAGTGGTGGGACTGTACAATCTGGTTCAGGACAACTATACCATGCTGAGAACCGTGTTCAGTCTCAGGCTGGACAGTGAACCTGAGCTGATGATAAATGATCCTGACGGAGATATCGTGGCTCATCACTGGATGACATACGAACAGTGCCGGGCGATTTCTCCGAGCATGCGTTCCGAACTTGTGTTTGATGCCATCAGGGATTTTCATGAGGGACGTCTGTATCCCGTTGATCTGATAACAAGCTACGACAAACTTTCCGATTCCGTCCGTCAGATGAAGGCGCGGTAGTTTACTCTTTTTTCCATAAAACAGGCGGAATTTCCAGGCTTACTGACTTTCTGAAACAGACTTTCAGGTTTTTCCGTAAAGTTCAGAGAAAAACAGTCATGAGTAAATTGCGTTCAATCTGAAGTGACTAACACTCTCTTTGTTGGTAGAATATGGACAGAATTTCCGACAGCAGATTAAACCGCCTTCCGGCGGTTTAATCATTATGACTGTCATAAAACACATGTAACTCCAAAAACACGAACTGAGAGAAAATAACAATGGCTGAACGTTTTCGTCCTTATGTAACAGTTGCGGCAATCATCGAATGTCGCGGTAAATACGCTCTTGTATCAGAATACGATGAAGCACCCTATCCTGTTTACGGACAACCCGCAGGACATCTTGAAAACAGGGAAGACCTGATTGACGCAGTTAAGAGGGAAATGAGAGAGGAAACCGGACTTAATCTTGAGCCCCAGGGACTCTGCGGCATCTACACCTACGTAAAGGATAACGAAACCATTCAGAGATTCTGCTTCTACACAGTCAACAATGACCTTCCTGAAGAACTGACAGCCAACGATCCGGATCAGGATATTCAGACAGCAGGATGGTACACCCGCGAGGAGATTGAAAAACTCAAGCCTCAGTACCGCACCAGACTTGTAAAACACTGCTTTGACGACTACTTTGCCGGCAACAGATATCCTCTTGATATTCTGAAAACAATCAAGCCGTAACAAATTGAAATAAAGCCCGCATTGTCGTATAATTCTACAGATGTATTTCTAAATATTTCACAACAATTCTGGTATTTCGATCACAAATGTCAACAAAAAAAGTAGTAGTCGGTATGTCAGGCGGGGTTGATTCCTCCGTATCAGCATACCTGCTTAAAGAACAGGGATATGATGTCGTCGGTCTTTTCATGAAGAACTGGGAAGAAGACGACACGGACACTTACTGCTCCGCTGCCGCCGATCTGGCGGATGCCAGAGCCGTATGCGAAAAAATAGGCATTGAGCTTAAGACCATAAATTTCGCAGCCGAATACTGGGATCGTGTTTTTGAAAACTTTCTGTCGGAGTACAGTGCCGGCAGAACCCCGAATCCGGACATTCTGTGCAACAAGGAAATCAAGTTCAAGGCATTCCTTGACTATGCCATGGAAGATCTGGAGGCCGACTACATTGCCACCGGTCACTATGTGCAGCGTACCTTTGATGAAAAGCCCAAGCTTCTCAGAGGAACGGATCCGAACAAGGATCAGAGCTACTTCCTGTACACTCTGAGCCATGAGCAGATCGGCAAGTCTCTCTTTCCTGTTGGCGACATCATCAAGCCAAAGGTAAGGGAAATAGCCTCCAAGCTGGGACTTGTCACCGCAGCCAAGAAGGATTCCACCGGAATCTGCTTTATTGGGGAAAAAAGATTCAATGAATTCCTCAGCCGATTCATTCCGGCCAAGGGAGGCGACATCGTAACTGTCGACGGAGAGGTTATCGGAAAGCATGACGGTCTGATGTACCACACTCTCGGTCAGAGAAAGGGACTGAGAATCGGCGGCAGAAAAGACGGCTCTGATGAACCGTGGTATGTGGTTGACAAAGACCTTGAACACAATGTTCTCATTGTGGCTCAGGGACACAATCACCCGAGACTCATGTCAAAGGCACTGATTGCAACCAATCTCTGCTTTACCAACCGTGAACCGCTCAAGGCGGGAAGATACACCGTAAAGACAAGATACCGCCAGCCTGACATTCCGTGCTATGCGGAGCAGACCGGAGACGATCAGATTAAGGTTGTCTTTGATCATGATGTGGCTGCGGTAACTCCGGGACAGAGTGCCGTTTTATACAATGGAGAGGAATGTCTCGGCGGCGGCATCATTGAACAGCGCCTTCAGAATATTTAAGGAGACTCTATGGCTAACGACATTACTGCCCAGACTCAGGCTTTTGCCGCAATCTGTCAGGCCAGTGCCCTGATTCAGGAACTCGCAAACTGCGGAACCTGGGATGAGGACGCTGCCGCCATTCTCATTAAATCGTTAGCTGTTGACAGTACCGATAATCTCGAAGAGCTTTATCCGCCTCAGTATCTGAAAAAAGGTTATTTTTCACTGGTTCAGTGTTTTGGCGGAAATTCAGGTGAACAGAGATACCTGCAGCTGGCAAAGTACGTGATTCTGTTCATTCGTCTTGAAAGAAAAGTCACCCAGTCGGTAACGGTGGCCGAAAGACTCAACCGCAGACTGGTGGACAACACAGAACAGGCCAGAGCCAGACATCTGTCTGTCCTTGATCCTGGGCTTATTGAAAATCTGTCCAATATCTACAAGTCTGAAATTTCAGATACCGGACTTCTTAAATTTAATATTTACGGCAGGAAGAGCATGCTGCAGCAGTTGCACATCCAGCATAAAATCAGAGCCCTTATTCTTGCCGCCATTAAAGCCGTTATCCACTGGCGCAGTGCCGGCGGAAGACGTCGCAGTTTCATTTTTAGAAGAGCCAGACTGGTTGAATGTGCAAACACCCGTCTGAAACAAATTTAACTTGATTCCTTTACATTAATAAACTGGAGCTATAACAGCAAATGGAATTAGAACTATCTACTCTTACCGCAGTGTCCCCTATTGACGGACGTTATGCCGGAAAATGTACCGATCTTCGCGCTATTTTCTCAGAATTCGGTTTAATGCATAACCGTGTAACCGTTGAGGTTGAATGGTTAAAGAAGTTAGCCGCCACTCCTGAAATCACCGAAGTTCCTGCATTCAGCAAGGAAGCTGTCGCTTTCCTCGACAACATTGTGAACAACTTCAGCCTCGCCGATGCCCAGGCCATCAAGAAGCACGAAAGCGTAACCAATCACGATGTTAAGGCTATTGAATACTTCCTTAAGGACAAGGCTGCCGAATTCCCTGAAATCAATGCAGTTAAGGAATTCATCCACTTTGCCTGTACTTCAGAAGACATCAACAACAACTCTCATGCCTTAATGCTCAAGAAGGCAAGAGAACAGGTTATCGTTCCTTTATTCAACCAGATCATTGACGCCATCACCAATCTGGCACACACCTATGCAGAAGCTCCGATGATGTCAAGAACTCACGGTCAGCCGGCATCTCCTTCCACCCTCGGTAAGGAAATGGCCAACGTTGTATACCGTCTCCGCCGTCAGCTCAAGCAGATTGAATCTGTAGAGCTTCTCGCAAAGATCAACGGTGCCGTTGGTAACTACAATGCTCACTTAAGTGCTTATCCAAACGTAGACTGGAAGAAGTTCAGTCAGGAATTCGTTGAAAGCCTAGGTCTGACCTGGAATCCGTACACCATCCAGATCGAACCTCACGATTACATTGCCGAACTGTTCAATGCCATCGCAAGATTCAACACCATCGTTTTAGACTTTGACCGTGACATCTGGGGTTACATCTGTCTCGGTACCTTCAAGCAGCGTACCATCGCCGGTGAAGTAGGTTCTTCAACCATGCCTCACAAGGTTAACCCAATCGACTTCGAAAACTCAGAAGGCAACATCGGCATCGCCAATGCAATCTTCAATCACCTGGCAGCAAAGCTTCCTGTAAGCCGCTGGCAGAGAGACCTTACCGACTCTACCGTTCTGAGAAACCTCGGTGTTGCAGTCGGCTATACCGAAATCGCCATGAAGTCTACCCTCAAAGGCGTAAGCAAGCTTGAAGCCAACACTCAGCACATGCTTGACGAACTCGACAACAACTGGGAAGTTCTGGCAGAACCATATCAGACCGTAATGCGCAGATACGGTGTTGACAAGCCTTATGAAAAGCTCAAGGCTCTCACCCGCGGTCAGAAGGTAAATCAGGAAATCATGCTGAAGTTCATCGATACTCTTGAAATCCCTGAAGAAGCCAAGGAATCCTTAAGAAAGCTTACTCCGGCAAACTACATCGGTCGTGCCGTTGAATTCGCAAAGGAAATCTAAGCCAGAACCTTAGCTTATAAAAACATGACGCCGGATGCTGAAAAAATCACATCCGGCGTTTTCTGTTTCCGCTCTTTACGCATCCCCGTCAAAGCCCGACGGAATGCCGTTAACGGACAACCGCCGTTTGCATAAAACAGGACATTTTGATAAAATAGTTCAGTTAAGACAGGTAGGAGGACAGAGATGATCAGAACATATATACTGAATAACCAGACCCTGACCTACAAGGATCTCGAACCTCTGAAGCCCATACCTGAAAACACCATCTGGATTGACATCAAAAACCCTGACGACGAAGAAAGGGAATGGATGCAGCACCTCTTCAAGGAAGAGGTTCCGGAAGAGGATGACATCGACGAAATCGAATCATCATCCCGTTTCTACATCGATACCGACGGTGTTCACATCACCTCCCTGTTCCCGCAGAGAAAAGGTCGTGAAACAGAGAGTGCCAACGTACTGTTCACCATTCACGGCAGCATGCTTATCACTTTCCGTGAAGAGGACGTAAGCATCATCCGTCTGCTGAGACATTATCTCAAGCATGACCGCGTGGAAATCAAGGACAACATCGACATTTTCCTGGAACTGCAGGACATCAAGGTTGAATCCCTGTCAGACTACATCGAAGACTCTTACGAAACTCTGGAAGAAACCGCCTCACAGGTACTGTCTGATGATGACGAAACCATTCAGGATCTGCTTCAGGAACTTACCTTCCAGGAAGAAACCATTTCCCAGATTCGTAGTGCCCTGTTCGATACCAGAAAGGCTCTGCGATTCCTGCGTAAATCCATAACCGGACGTCTGACCTCACAGCAGTTCGAAACCATTGACAATATCCTTCAGGATATCGAGTCCCTGCTTCCGCACACTCAGTTCATGTTCGACAAGATCAACTTCCAGCTGCAGACAGCGATGTCATACACCAACCACAAGCAGAACAAGATTATCAAAATCTTCTCCGTGGCGGCGGTAGTGTTCATGCCTCCGACCTGGATTGCAAGCGTATACGGCATGAACTTCAACACCATGCCTGAACTTGACTGGAAATACGGCTACCCGATTTCCATTATCATGATGATTCTTTCAGCCACCATCACCTACCTCTTCTTCAGACGCAAGAAGTGGCTATAATCCGGTCAGTAAAGACAGCCTGAGACAGGCTGTCTTACTCCGGAAATCTAAATCTTTCCTTCTCTCAGCCGTTCCTGCACGAATCTGAAGGCTATAAGTGAATCGGGAGTGAATTCACCGGCTCTTGATGAGACTTCTTCCGCCGTAAGCATCAGCACGTCATCAACCTCGCTTTCCTGCATCACTATTTTTCCTTTGTATTCTCCGTAGAACACGCCGGCCCAGGTAAAGGTTGACGGTTTATGCTGCAGCTTCTTCCAGCCGAGATACTTAAGCCCGGTATCAACGCCGAGTTCCTCCATAAGCTCCCTTCTGGCGCTAAGGACAATGTCATCCTCTCCCGCCTGAACCACCCCGCCGATACAGGCGTCGAGCATCCCCGGACAGTAGTCCTTTATCATGGTTCGCTTTTCTATGTAAAAACGTCCCTCACCGTCTCCGAGAACGATATATGAGGCTCTGTGAGGCATTTCATTGCGACGCATTACGGAACGCGGAACTATTTCCGTAATCTGATTGTTTTCGTCAACAACCGGCACCATTTCTTCCATGGAAAATCTCCTGCTGGCAATCTTTTATTCAATCACACAATAATTTTTGTGATATCCGACAAGTGTTATATAATATACCAACACAAAGTTTACTGGAACAAGTCAAATGATTAGCCTTTATAAGAAATTTACAGTTATTGCCGCGGCATCACTTCTTACAGCCTGCAGCAACCTATCAGAATATCAGACCAAACTGCCACATCTTGAATACAAGGAAGTAACCGCGGACATCAGCAACAAAACAGCTCCCGTGGTTAATGCCAACTTCTGCATAGTAAACAACCTTGATCGCGGAGTTGATGTTGAACGACTGATGCTGATTCTCTTTGTAAACGGCATGGAAATCGACATGAAGGAAATTGACTACGACAAAGAAGTCAAGGCCAACTCCAGAAAATGCCATACCGCAAAATTCGAACCTGATGTCGTACACAGTCCTAACGCATCATCAACACTGCTCAACACCATGCTTGACAGAACCTACAGAATTGAAGGTACCGTAGTTTATGATGACGATGACGTTATCCCCGTAACCACTTCCGGCGAGGGAATTCTCTACTAATTCCTTCTGTTTCTAATCCCGGACGAACCGCCTCATGATCTACGGTTACGTCCGAATCCGAACAGAAAAAATAACGTTTTACGGAACAATTTCACGGAAACGGCCCGCCGTCTGTTCACGGCACCGTTTACCGCATAACAGTTAAAAGGATCCCCCTGTGGAAAACAAGCTGATTACCTACACGCCTAATCCGGAAGCCCCGATCAATCTGGACCTGACATCATACAGAAGACCGGAAGCCAATCGCGGAATCATCAAATTCGCCTGGATGTATGCCATATGCGGAGGCATCTGCATACTGCTTCTCGTTTTCAAACAGTACATTGCCTTTGTTCAGAATTATTTTGTTCTTCTCGAAGCCATGGCCGCGATTCTGCTCTTCATGGCGGGGAAGTGCTATTTCGCCTATGCCAGGGATTACAACAGATTCCTGAGATGGGACTGCACCGCAGCCAGAATCATCAGGGTGACCGAGCATGAAACAGGCAGTCATACCTTTATAGATCTGGAATTCACTCCTGAAAACGGCAGTGAGCCGATAAAATTCACCGAAGAGATTCACGCCCCTCTTCTTACCGCCATCAAGGAGCTGGGGATCAATGCCCTTCCGGTGCTCTATCAGCCTTCAAGATGTTATACGGGCAGGGCATATTACGTTGATCTCAGATTCTGTCGTGACGGTCTTGATACTTCAAATCTGACAAAGAAATCCTGATTTATTTTTAGGTTGCCTTTTTGGACTTTTAAGAATAAGATCAGAGGGGTTTTTATTTAATTAATTGATACTTAACTACTGGTTCTTTAAACATTACCAGTTCGTGAGAGGTTTTATAATGATTATTGCTTCAGTTGACAGCATTTTAAAAGGTTCATATGAAGTTGGTACCGAAGTTCGCGTTCGCGGTTGGATCAGAACCAGACGTGACTCAAAAGCAGGTTTTTCATTTTTAGCTGTACATGATGGTTCTTGCTTTAATCCTATTCAGGTTGTTGCTCCAAATACCTTAAGCAACTATGAAGACGGTATTTTACATCTGACCACCGGCTGTTCCGTTGTAGCTGACGGCAAGATTGTAGAATCACAGGGTAAGGGCCAGCAGTTCGAAATTCAGGCTACTGCAGTTGAAGTATGCGGTCTGGTTGAAGATCCTGATACCTATCCTATGAGCGCCAAGAGACACACTGTTGAATTCCTGCGTGAAAATGCTCACCTGAGAACCAGAACCAACATCATGGGTGCGGTTATGCGTGTGAGAAACTGTCTGGCTCAGGCTATCCACAGATTCTTCAACGAAGAAGGATTCATCTGGATTTCAACTCCGCTAATCACTGCTTCAGACTGTGAAGGTGCCGGCGAAATGTTCCGCATCACCACTCTGGACATGAACAACCCTCCAAAGACTGCAGACGGCAAGGTTGACTATTCACAGGACTTCTTCGGCAAGGAAGCATTCCTGACCGTTTCAGGTCAGCTGAACGCTGAAACCATCGCTTCCTCAATGTCAAAGGTATACACCTTCGGACCTACCTTCAGAGCTGAAAACTCCAATACCACCCGTCACCTGGCTGAATTCTGGATGGTTGAACCTGAAGTTGCCTTCTATGACCTCAACGACAATGCAGCTCTTGCTGAAAGAATGCTTAAGTACGTATTCAAGGCAGTACTCACCGAAAGACGTGACGATATGGAATTCTTTGCAGAACGCGTAGACAAGGATGCCATCAACAGACTTGAAAAGTTCGTATCTTCAGACTTTGCTCAGGTTGACTACACCGACGCCATCGAAATTCTGAAGAACTGCGGCAAGAAGTTTGAATACCCTGTTGAATGGGGGGTTGACCTTCAGTCAGAACACGAACGCTACCTTGCTGAAGAACACTTCAAGGCTCCTGTAGTTGTTAAGAACTATCCTAAGGACATCAAGGCCTTCTACATGAGACTTAACGATGACGGCAAGACCGTAGCCGCAATGGATGTGCTTGCTCCGGGAATCGGTGAAATCATCGGCGGTTCACAGAGAGAAGAAAGAATCGAAGTTCTCGACAGAAGACTTGCCGAACTCAACCTCGATCCTAAGAACTACTGGTGGTACAGAGACCTCCGCCGTTACGGCAGCGTAACCCACTCAGGTTTCGGTCTCGGTTTCGAACGTCTGGTTGTATACGTAACCGGGATGGGTAACGTACGTGACGTTATTCCGTTCCCACGTACCGTAAACAACGCTGATTTCTAATAATCGGTTATCCACAGTCAAAACCCCCGGCCATGACATCATGACCGGGGGTTTGTACTTTTTGTTTTAAACTCCTGACAATAATTACATTCTTAAAGAATATTCGCCGTAATTAAAAAACACGTGGAATTTCAAGTGTTCGGAAATGACCGGAAGCCTCCTACTTTTTATGAATCAGGCCCTTATAGTCCCCGACTGAAATCCCCATGTACTTTTTAAAAACGGTGCAGAGATGACTCTGGGAGGCAAAACCTGTCTCATAGGCGATATCGGCATCGCGCACGTCATTCTCCATCTTCCTCTTCGCCTCCCTGAGACGGCACTGAATAAGATACTGTTTCGGAGTAATCTTCATGAATTTTTTAAAAACCCTGGCAAGATAGGAGCTCGTAACGTCCAGACCTAAAGCCACATCAGCAACGGAAATGCCGTCAGTAATGTGTTCTTCGATATATTCACGGGCTTTTTTCACAACCTCAGCCACACTCCTCGCACCGTTACCGGCAGGAGAATAGCGCTGTAGAAAAATCCCCAGTCTGTCGATAAAGTCCTCTTCACTGGCGACTGCGTCAAAATCAGCCAGAATAGCGTTTATTATTCCCGAATCCGTAAAAACGCACGGTGATTCAGAAAGATATGACATGATTCTTACGCACATTTTGTCATGAACGGACAGTGATAAATAATCATAGACATCACAGGCAGAGAGTGAAATGGAATTGTCCGGAGGCAGAACAATGACGGTACCCGCTTTGACTTTACGGCGCGCACCGTTAACTGAAACGAAGAGGCATCCTGCGGTAAAAAGAACCATGGTAAAGCTTTTGTGGGTATGTTCCGGCAGTGATGCCTGACCATGCCCGCGAATGAGCTCACAGTCGCCGTGTTTTACGATTGTTAACAGGTTCTTCATTAATGCCTCTTTGAAATTTAAGCAAAAAGTTCGTCACCGCTCTTAAAATCAAGTCCCGGATGACAGTCGAATTTAACGGCTCCTACTTTAGCCTTTCCATGAACCGCCCGGGTTATCATGGCAACGCCCTCGTTACCGAATCCCGCACACAGTTCAATAACCTTAACGCCGTTTTCCACAAGTTCCCTGGCGACTTCAACACCTTCGGCATAACTGCCCACACCGACCACGTGCAGGTTGAGAATCTCGGTATCTATATCGCACTTATGCACGCTTCTGTCGGTCTTCGGAGCAACGAAAATAAATGCAGCTTCCACTTTCATAATAATCTCCTTAATAAAAAAATCCAAACTGCACGTATCATTTTATATACCGGGTCAGCAGCCGTATTTCAAAAAAATGACCTGTGAAAAAATATTCCGGAGCGACCTGTTATTCACCGGGATGCCGAAAGGAGGTACTCAGATAGCGTAAAAATTTATCCACAGGTAAAAAAACTGCCGTCACGACTCCTGCTCCGAGGGCGCAACGGCCAAAAACCAAGGATTGAACAGTCTTTACCTCAGATGTGCAAATCTTACAGGATATCGGACACGGCGGTAACCTTTCAGGTGTCCGGATCGCTGTTGATTACTTCTCCTTAATCACGGTAACCAGAACACCTCCCTTTTTGAGTCTGCCGTCTTCATAACCATGTGCAAACAGCACATCTCCCTTAACGACAGGGTCTACGTCATAATCGTTGGCGTTTATGCAGACCCGGTAACGTCCGCCCTCTCCTCTTGAGTAACGGATAAGTCTTGAACCGTCGGATTCTTCCCAGAAAAGTCCGCCTTTTCCCTTAAAGCCTTCTGATTTACGCAGGGCGATAAGTTCCTTTACCTCCTCCGTTATGTGTTCGTATTTTCCGGATTCAATGTCCTTCCACGGCATCGGTCGGCGGTTATACGGATCGTCCGCACCTTCAAGAGCTATCTCGGTACCGTAATAAATACACGGAGATCCCGGCATAGTCATGAGAATAGTCATCTGCTGAATGAATTCATCGTAGGATCCTGTCCTGTTGATGATTCTTGCCACATCATGGCTGTCCAGAAGATTAAAAAGAACTCGATTTACCTGTTCCTTATACAGTGAATAGCAGTAATCAATTCTGTACCTGAAATCCCCGGCATTCAGACTGCCGTCAAGAAAGAAATTGCCGATGCTCTGCATGAACGGATAATTCATGACGGAATCGTATTCATCACCGTCAAGATAAGGAGCTGAATCGGTCCAGATTTCTCCCAGAAGGAAAATATCCGGTCTGACCTTTTTAAGCTCACGGTGAAGATGCTTTATGAAGCTGTGTGAAATCTCATTACCAACGTCGAATCTGATGCCGTCGATGTCAAATTCCGCAATCCATTTTTTGCAGATGCCGGTAAAGTAATCCACAACCTCAGGATTATTGGTATTAAGCTTTGGCATTTCGGCCACGAAGGCAAATGAATAATAACGTCCGTCCATGGTGTTGCCCTTCTTTCCGGCAAAGTCGTCGTCATTAACGTAATACCAGTCAAAGTATCTGGAATTACGTCCGTTTTTAAGTACGTCCCTCCAGGCGAAAAACTCCGGTCCGGAATGATTGAACACTGCATCAATCATGATCTTAAAGCCCATGTCATGAGCCTTTTTCACCAGTGCGGCAAATTCCTCATTGGTACCGAATGCCGGATCAAGCTCTTCGTAATCAGCGGTATCGTAACGGTGATTGGTTCCGCTCCTGAATATCGGATTAAAGTAAATGCCGGTAATACCGAGGGAGGCCAGATACTCAAATCTTTCGGACACGCCCCTGACGTTGCCTCCGTAGAGACTCTTATGGTCGATACCGGTAATGACGTCCCAGTCCCTGAATCTGCCTTTACTGCCGTCCTCAGACCTTGAGAAACGGTCCGGAAATATCTGATACCACACGGTATCCGCCACCCATTCAGGAGGATTGCAGATGTCGGAATCGTTCATCCAGGCAAACTTAAAGAAATGTTTGGCGAACTCGTCTCGGTGTATGAATGACGGATCGTAAAAACCGTCTTCCAGGAAACATTTTACGGTACCGTCATCGAAAGTCAGCAGAAAATAATACTGCAGGCGTCTGTACACAGGCTTCACCGTCACGGAATAAATGATTTCATGAGCAAGTTCCGCGGTCAGTTTCATCTCAGCAGGATGTCCGTCCCATGCGGAAAAACCGGATATTCCGTTGATATACGGATCTTCATGAACCAGAACCGCCTTCACCACGCTGCGGTTTGCATGAAGCCGGATTCTCAAATCCGTTTCATTAAGAGAGTAGCAGTCGTTGTAACCGCATTTATGACTGATTCCTTCATACATCATGACATTAGCTCCTTTGGACTGTTATTCAATGGAACTAGTTTAAGAATCTTCAGAAAGAAAATCTTTAATGATTCTATTTACAATTTAACACAATCCTATTATTCTTAATGGCAGACCATTCCGTTACGGGAGCTTTTTACATGAATAATGTCAGACTGATACATGAAAGCAAAAAGCACGGAAAGGATGATTTCTCCTACTCCATTTACCACACCATAATTCCTCTATGGATGAAGAGTTTTCCGCTTCACTGGCATGACGAAGTGGAAATCACCGTCATCACCGAAGGCACTGCACTCTTTACCATATGCAACAGAAAAATCACAGCCTCGGCCGGAGACATTCTGATTGCCAACCGCAGATATCCCCACTGTGTGGAGCAGTATCGTGACGAAGGCGCAAGCTTCTTTTCCATTCTGTTTAACACAAATCTTGTAAAAAACCGGATTCTCGATCCTGAGAATCTCGGCATAATCGAAGACATTGAGGCGGAAAGACTGATTTTTCCGGAAATCATAAAGAAGGACACTCCTCTTAATGTCAGGCTGATGCCGGTTCTCAGTGAGCTTATAGAAAACCGTAAAAAAAGCTACACGGACTTTCAGATGGGGGTTCTCGGATGTCTGTATCTCGTCTTTCAGATACTGAGCCGTAATACCGTAAGAAACGACAGAACGGCAACCGAATACCGCGTGGATTTCTCCAAGATAAAACCTGCCATAAATGCGGTCATAAATCATTACGAACAGAAGATTTCCATATCATCCGTTGCCGGAGAATGCTGTCTCTCGGACAGTCATTTCATGAAACTCTTTAAGAAAACAACCGGTAAAACCTTTAATGATTTTCTCATAGACCACAGACTCAGCAAGGCTTCCCAGATGCTAAAGGACACCGATGACCGCATCATAGACATTGCCAACAGCTGCGGCTTCTACAACCAGTCATATTTTACGAGAATGTTCATCAGACATTATTCAGTAACACCGAGTGAATACAGAAAGATAATGCGCTGACGATGCGCCTGGAATAATCCTCCTTGTGATTTATCTCCAAAACTGACCGTGATGACAGCCTTCCAAGTTTTTGTATAACCTGTTTTTCCTAAATACCTAAACTAATTCATCAATGATGAGGACTTTAACCTTAGCAAGTTTCTGCATTTTTATCTATCTGACTGTCTTCTTGTACACGGCTCTGAATCTGCCGGGATCCGAGATGGTTATTTCTGAAGGATTCTTTTCATTGATAATCAGATAATCACTGATGTTACCGAATCTGAAGTCAGAACTTGCCCATTTGGAATCAACCAGCTTGACAGGACGGCCGAGTCTTTCAATAGGCACCACCCACACATACTGAGGCTGTCTGAAGGTACAGCAGTGAAGCTTATCCTTGAGATAAAACTTTCTGCCACTCTGATCTATAACTATTCTAGGCTCATCATATTTGGAGAACTCAACCATGTTCAGCGGACCGGCACAGTCACAGTAACGCTGGCTGAATTCCTTGCGGGGTACGGTAACCACGTCACCGCGTCCGTTTACCATTATGTACAGATCCGGACTGACCTTTTCCCTGACGTCACCGAATCTGCTGCGGATAAGCAGATGTCTGCCCTCTTCAGCGATTTCCGTACTGCATACGTATCCCATCACGTATTCCGTTTCCTCATACCTTTCGGCATAAGGCAGCAGCTCGTTCAGATCGTAGTTATCGGAGTAGATGATCTTGGCGGCAGATGAATATTCCTCAAAAACCTGATACAGGTAATCATTGAATGTAAAATCAGAACCTGTTTCCTCAAGGTATCTGGCAAACAGTTCAACGCTTACCCTGCCGCCTGCTTTCAGACGGTGACCGCCACCGCCGCCTATACGGACAGAATTCACTCTCGGAGCCACAATCAGCTCCGCCAGTTCATTGGCTCTCACCTCGCCGACACAGGTTCTTACGGAAAACTTGTAGATCTCTGAATGTTCCGGATCATAGTCACTGCCGCTGAGTCTGTTGAATACTATGGCAGTGGTTATGTTCTCCACTCTTATCATCATATCCGCAATCATTCCCAGAACATTGGGATCACACTGTACGGACTCGATAACCGCGAGTCTTCCTCTGGAATCGTAGTTCTGCAGTGAGGCTCCGGCCTGTCTGAGCTCCTCGGGACTTAAGTTTGAATTTTTGAGAAGAGTAAAGGTGCGGTCATCAAAAACCAGTTCATCACGGGCTTCACGATCCGCAGGATGTCTTACTTCCGAAAACTCGTTGGTATCCATGTAGAGGCCATAGTAAAGCGCCGTAGAGGTCTGAAGACTCATGCTGTAGTTTGACTTCTGGAACAGCTGATAGACCACGGAGGCACAGCTTCCGTACTGTTCCTTGATGCAGGAGAAGCATCTGATGTCGGAGCCTGTAATCTTTTCAATATTCTCGCCCTGTCTGTGGTGGTCAATCATCAGAACCTCGTCAGCTTCAATATGTTCGATATTGGAGCTGTAGTACTGACAGTCCACTGTTATCAGCAGACCATCAGCCCTGAAGTCATCGGCAACATGTTCAATCGGTATGTGCAGTCTGTCCACAAACATGCACAGATTGCTTTTTGAAATAACGTGTGAACCGCCGTAAACCAGGCGGGTATCAATTCCGTGATCAGTAAAATACCTCCACAGCGCGAAACCGGCGCCTATGGTATCGGCATCCGGGAAGTTATGACACTGGATGGTTATTTTTTTACGAGACAGAAACTGAGTCAGTGAATCAATTATCTTTATCGTGGCCATTGCAGAATTTTTTCTTATTGTTTATCTCAGACATATCCTATGCGTGAATGGTACTACATAAGTCTAATATAATCCTTGAAATCCATTTCATATTTAGGTTAACACCAGGTTATTTTTCAAAAAAAATGGTGAGATTCCTGTCGGAATCCACCACTTTTCCTGATAACGGCAGTAAATGCCGTCATTCCCCTGAAATCAGTCCTTAATCTGTCTGAACAGAATCTTGGACATACGCTGATAGTTGTAATGTTCTCTCTTCTTTGCAGGAAGATCTTCAATTGTTCCAGGTACAAAGCCCTTTTCAAGGAAGAAATGAGCAGACTTGGTTGTGAGAACGAACAGTTGCTTGAGTCCCTTGCTGCGGGCAAGTTCCTCAATCTTGTTGATGAGGATGTCGCCTCTTGAAGAACCTCTGTAGTCAGGATGAATGGCCACGCATGCCAGTTCGCCCATCTTTTCCTCATAGCTGTAGAGAGCAGCGGAGGCTATAACCATGCCGTCACGCTTGATTACGACATAGTTTTCGATTTCCATTTCCAACTGTTCACGAGGTCTGTGAACAAGAATGCCTTCCTGTTCCAGAGGTCTGATGAGTTCCATCAGAGAAGGAATATCATTGATGGTTGCCTGACTTACCTGTTCGGCACTCTGCTTAACGATCTGGGTACCGATACCGTCTCTGGTGAAGAGTTCCTGAATGATGGCGCCGTCCTGTTCATGGGAAACCAGATGACATCTTTCCACCCCGCCGTTGCAGCTGTAGATGGATGCCTTGAGATATCTGTAGGTACTGTTGTGAACATCCGCATCGATCTGTTCCAGATACTTCTGAGCTTCATCAGGGAACATTTCCGCGATAACGTCACCCTTTTCATTAACCAGAAGCTCGTCGTTTGAACAGAAGGTAATGAGCTTGTTGGCCTTGATGGCAACGGCCACCTTGGCGGCAACCTCTTCACTGTTCACGCTGAAGCATTCACCGGTAACGGAATAGCCCACAGGTGAAATGAGAACGATTGAGTGATTGTTGATTTCACGGAGGATATTGTCGGCGTCAACACGTCTGATGATACCGCTGTGCATATAGTCGATGCCGTCAACAACACCGATTGGTCTGCTGGTTACGAAGTTGCCGCTGATTACATTCAGACGGCTCCCCTGCATCGGGGTGTTGATAAGGCCCATTGAGAGCTTGGAGGTCAGATCAATCTGCATCTGTCCGCATACTCTCTTGATTACCTCAAAGGTTTCGTCGTCGGCGATACGTATGCGCTTGTAGAATTTGGCTTTAATCTGATTTTTATCGAGAGCGGCATCAATCTGTTCCCTGGCTCCGAAAACCAGAACAAGTTTGATATCAAGGCTCTGCAGGAGAGCGATATCACCGATGATGTCCTCAAGGTGAGAACTTGCCACGGTAGCCCCGGGAATCATTATTACGAATGTAGAACCGCGATGGTGCTTTAAATACGGGCCACAGTGTCTGAAAGCCTGAACAAGTTTTTCGTCAGAATTACGATGCATTTACTGTTTCTCTATATGTTATATATCAGAAAAAAAACAAACCGATACCAGATATGATACGTCCCGCGACCTGTCTTACAGGTTTCGGCGGACTCTATACCTGTTGTATACCGGAGTGCCAACGAAAAAATAAAATCTTGAAATTAATCAATTGATTCTTCGGATGAATCATAACCGTCATCATCAGTGCTGGTGGTAAGGTTATGAGACTTCTTAGGGCTGATTTCGTAAAGATACTTCTTAAATACCTTGGCATTTAAATCAGTAATAACTGCTTCACCCTTAATCTGTTCAACGAAAGTCTTTTCAGCATCATCCTTTGGCTTGCGAACGCCCTGATAAAGTTCCATCATGGCATCACCGCATTCTTCCAGAAGATCAGATTCCTTGATTGAAAAAAGACCGCTGCGACGGATTCCGCGAGGGAAATGAACGAAATCATTAAAAGACTTATCTGATTCAAAACTCATAGTATTACTCTCTATCTATCTTACTAAGGTTTTCATGTTATCTTTAAATACAACAAATAACAGGAACTTATGCGGGCTTTTCAACCCAAAACACTAATTTCAGAACACTTTACGAAGTAGTCGTAATCCTTCTTCAATGTCATGGCCGTAATTATAGTATCTATCGGGTTGAGTTTCAAGTAAACCGCACATGCCGGTAAAGGTTCGGAGCATGCCGTCCGACGCCGGCGCGTCGCTCTGATTTGCGGCTGATGCAAAAGCCCTGTACGGAGCCTTGAAAAGACACGGAAATCTCTCCGATTCACGGTATTTTTCGTTTCTTCAGAAAACTCCCGGCATGCGGGACGTCCCGAAGACGCGCACTCGGTTTGCCGACATGAACCATAAAAGATAAACTTTTTTTTGCTTATAGGCTTGCATGTATCATATAATTAGCTTTTAATCGGTTCGGAAGCGCATTATATTCCCTGAAGCAGCGGCTGAAAGGACATTTATGAACCGTACCGCGATCAGCGGTTATTTTTTAGCAGTTCGAAAACAGCTGATTTTCCGGAAGAAATCAGTTAGGTTTCGTTTTTTCTGTTTTTTCGGGAAAACCGGACTTCTAAAAAATATTTTGTAATGGAACGCGTTACTGCCCTGACGTATTTCAGGCATTTATGAAATCAAGGTCTGATTACTGTCATGACAGCATTGATTCGGATACCGCACCATGTGTATAGTGGTGAGGGATCAGCCCGAATTGAAAGCCCGGCACCGGAGAGTGCGGCAGAATACGACGGATCGCTTCCGCAGGATGACGGTCCGGAAACAGAAGAATTTTACTGACGTTAAGTAACAAGACTAAAAAAAGGTATTACCCTAGAGGTTAGGTATGACAGAAGAGGCAATCCATACTTCAAACTTTATTACTCAGATTATTGATGAAGATTTGGCAGCAAAGAAATATGACACCATCGTTACCAGATTCCCGCCGGAACCGAACGGATATCTGCACATCGGTCATGCCAAATCAATTTGCTTAAACTTTGGCATTGCCCGTGATTACAACGGCTTATGCAACCTCCGCTTTGACGATACCAATCCGTCAAAGGAAGAAGTTGAATACGTCGACTCAATCAAGAAAGACGTTAACTGGCTAGGTTTCAAGTGGAACGGCGAACCTAAGTATTCATCAAACTATTTCGACAAGCTCTACGGCTATGCCATCGAACTCATTCAGAAGGGGCTCGCCTACGTTGACGAACTCAGTCCTGATGAAATAAGGGAATACAGAGGAACCCTTACCGCTCCAGGCAGAAACAGTCCGTACAGAGACAGAACCGTTGAAGAAAACCTGACTCTCTTCGAAAAGATGAAGAACGGTGAATTCGAGGAAGGAAAAGCATGTCTCCGCGCCAAGATTGACATGGCCTCATCATTCATCTGCATGAGAGACCCTGTAATCTACCGTATCAAGTTCGCTTCTCACCATCAGACCGGTGACAAGTGGTGCATCTACCCTATGTACGACTTCACCCACTGTATTTCAGACGCGCTCGAAGGCATTACCCACTCCATCTGTACCCTGGAATTCCAGGACAACCGCCGTCTCTACGACTGGGTTCTCGAACACATCACCATTGAACATCACCCTCATCAGTACGAATTCAGCCGTCTGAATCTGGAATACGCCATCACCTCAAAGAGAAAACTGAACACTCTGGTCAAGGAACAGATTGTTGACGGATGGGACGATCCTCGCATGACCACCATTTCCGGTCTGCGCAGAAGAGGCTACACTCCTGCCTCAATCAGAGAATTCTGCCGTCGCATCGGCGTTACCAAGCAGGACAACACCGTTGAATTTTCAGCACTTGAATCATGCATCAGAGAAGACCTGAACGAACACGCTCAGCGTCGCATGGCCGTGCTCAATCCGCTCAAGCTTGTTATCGACAACTATCCTGAAGGACAGGTTGAAGAGCTTGATGCCCAGAACCATCCGTTAAAGCCTGAACTCGGTTCAAGAAAGGTTCCTTTCACCCGTGAACTCTTCATCGAAGCCGAAGACTTCAGAAAGGAAGGCAACAAAAAGTTCAAGCGCCTGTCACTTGATAAGGAAGTTCGTTTACGTTACGGCTACATCATCAAGGCTGAAAGCTGTGAGGAAGATGAAAACGGCAACGTGACCTGCGTACACTGCACCTACATTCCTGAATCACTCGGTCAGGATGTTGAAGGCCACAAGCCTAAGGGAGTAATCCACTGGGTAAGCGCAACCCACGGCAAGACCGCCGAAATCAGACTTTATGAACGTCTGTTCAAGGTTCCTAATCCGGGGGCCGCTGAAGACTTCCTGTCAACCATCAATGAAAACTCACTCAGAATCATTGAAAAGGCCTACATCGAACCTGCCCTGCAGGAAGCAGAGGCCATGGAAGCTTTCCAGTTTGAAAGAACAGGCTACTTCTGCGTGGACAGCAGATACTCCACCGCGGACAAGAAAGTATTTAACCTTACCGTGGCTCTGAAGGAAGACTCCCAGAAGGCCACCGCGTAACCAACCGTTTTAATTTATTTAAAAAAAGAGGATTTTATGAGCAACGAAGAATTATACGATACTGAAGTCTCAGCCCAGGACTTCGCCAGCGAAGATAATACTTCCAACGAATTTGAAGTTGATTTAAGTCGCCGCTCACCTAAAGGAGACGTGTTCATTCAGGTTTATCCGCGTACACGTCATTGGCTCAGGGTTGGTGTGCGTCCGGAAGGTATCATCAACGAAAACAAGGAAGAAGGCGTTTTCTCATTCGTTAAGAGAATGAAGGATCCTGACTACGATCCAGCCGAAGGTACCAGATACATCACCTTCAGATGTAACATTGTGCTCGGTGAACTGGAAATTGAAATGAGCTTCACCCACATTGAAGTTTCATACCAGAACGAAAACGGTGAAATCGGTCCGGGCTCTCAGGTTTACGAAGGCGACGAAGAATGCGATGCCATCAAGTCAGTATTTGACAAGGTTATCGACAACCTCGCCGCATACCTCAGCAAGCAGTAAGGCTGAAAATCAGCCGCCATTGTGACCTGGTTTTTGTTTTTTTGGTATCGTTAAGAGTAAAATTGGAAGATACTGGAATAATTATCAACCAACCGTAAATGACGGTTGAATTCATAAATCTATTTAGCGAGGAATATTATGAACTTTTTCAGTAAATCAGTTCTCGGCTCAGTTATTGTAGCTGCCGGAATGGCTCTGTCATCTTCCGCTCTTGCCTACAATTCAGATGTAGAATCACTGTTAAACGACAGCAAGCTTGATTCTTTACAGAAGAAGGCTCTTGCCCAGTACGCCGACAGTCTTGAAACCATTCTTAACACTGATACCCAGAACAGAGAACAGGTTATTGCAACCAACAAGCAGTTCATGGGTGCTCAGCAGTGTCTGGCTCAGGTTTATTCACGTGACCAGAAGCCTCACATGATGCGCGTAAGCAGAAAGATCTACGAAGCCACTTTCAGCAACGATGACTTAACCAGAAAGTATCATGAATTTCTCGGTCAGGCTCAGCAGGAAGGCGACGTTGCTTTACCTGATGATGCCAACGCCTGTCGCAGATAATACTTCTGTATGATTCAGGATACGGTGAAGTCCCCGGGGACTTCATCGTATTTTTTATCCGCTGAAATCCCCCGGCGCCCGATTCCTTTCACCTCCTGCTCTCTTTTACGAAGTCTCTCACTTGTAAAAATTCAGTGAATCTAGTACGATAACATCTGTTTTTATTTTTGGAATTCATTACAGAAAAACCGAGATCGGCAGTGAACAGAACATTATTCAGCATTCTCAACGGATGCAGCATTTTGATACTAGCAGCCCTCTGCGGCTGTACATCAGGCAAGGTTAACAAAGATGTAAGAACCGCCAACAACAGCTTCAAATATCTGGATACGATTGATACCTCCGAACCGCTGAGGATACCGGCCGAGCTGACTCATCCGAATTTTTCAAGGGAATTCGACATTCCCGCAAAGCCGATAAAGGACTCCCGTGCAGCCATACTGGGCAAATACGTGGACATCCGTCCGCCTCAGAAGCTCATTCCGCTGGATCCTAATGTCGTAACATTCAACGACGGCGACCTGTCACAGGTCTGGTTCTATCCTGACGAATACGGCAACACCATGACACCGAACGAGCTGTTCAATGTTCTGGTCAGATTCCTGAACATGAACAACATCGATATCGAAAACATCGATCCCGTAAGTAATTTCGTTCAGACAGACTGGTATGAAGGTACCGAGTTCGCCACCCCGTACAACACTTATGACATGGCGGAAAACGCCCTTATCTACAGACAGAAGTATCTGTTCCGCATGATAAGAAACAGCCGCAACATTCCGGGCGTGGCCGTACAGATTACCGACAACATCATCGAACGTCCGGACGGCGAGGAACTCAGCACCGGTCTCAACCGTTTTGAACCTGCAAGATTCTCAGCCCTGATGGCCAACAGACTCATGCAGTCATACCATCAGCAGCAGCTTAACATCCACGCCAACAAAGACAGGGATCTGGAAATCACCATCGGCCGTGACAACAACGAGCTTCCGTGCTGGATGGTCAATGCTCCGTTTGATGAAACCTATGCCGTACTCACCGAGCTGATGGCGGATTACGACATCAAGATCAAGGAATACTCATCAACCGCCGGTGAAATAAAAATCGACTACTCCGAACTGGATCCTGAAGACTGGGAAGCTCACGATACCGAACCGTGGGCTATCGATTCAGGCAAATACACCTTCAAGATCGGTGTATATGATGAAAAATCAACCATTACTCTCTACGACAAGAACAATCAGCCGGTAAATGCCGGAGCCGTAGCCAGAATGTACAGCGGTTTTTCCATCTCTCTTAACAATCAGTTCATAAAACATAGAAAAACTAGTAATCACAAGTAATTTTTTGTGGTAAAATGCGCCCATTCTGAAATACGGATGGGCTGCTGACGACTGACGCCGTCATCCTCACCTGAAAAATTCCGTCTGCGGAATTTCTTTTCTCAAAGTGCCACTTTAGCTCAGCTGGTAGAGCAATTGTTTCGTAAACAATAGGTCGCAGGTTCGAACCCCGTAAGTGGCACCACTTTCCTCTCTCATTCCTTCCTCTGACAGTATCGTTTTTACATTTTTTTAACCTTATATGAACTAAAGCTGAATGTAAATGTCATATGTGTATTAGAAAAATTAAAATAAACTGATCAAGATTATAATAAAAACATTTAATTAAGCAGCATTAAACTGCATGTTAGGTTGTGTATATTATGGATAATTCAGTAAAACTCACTTCAAACAAGTCATTTCTATCGTTTTTTTCGGTAAAATTACTCGGAGCTTTCAACGATTCATTTATTCAGGCTGGCTTTCTTGCGTTTGTAACCTATGCCCTGCTGAATACTCCTGAACATTCACAGACTCTGGTATACCTTGCCTCCGGTCTGTTCATGATTCCGGTATTTCTGTTCTCCGCACTTGCAGGTGAACTGTCAGACAAATACGACAAGGCCAAACTTCTCCGCAATCTTAAGATATTTGAAATATGCATCGCCGTCATCATTGCCGTTTCATATTTCAATTCATCTGAAGCCGGCATGCTCCTCGGCATGTTCCTTACCGGTGTGGAAGCTTCATTCTTCACCCCGATAAGACTCAGTATCGTGCCGTTCATTACCGGAAAGGATAAGCTGATAACCGCGAATTCCGCCCTTGAATCCGGTTCATACATCACCAAGTTTGCGGGAACCATTGCCGGTATCATTGCTGGTGCCTCAATCAACGTCTACTTCCCTGTGATTCTGATTCTGCTGTCATCTTTAGGCTTCATTGCCGCCAAGAACATTGCATCTCAGGAACCTGCTGACGCCAGTACCGTTGTCCACAAGATGTTCATTCAGTCAACCTGGAGCAACCTGAAGTATGCCCGTCACTCAAAGCAGGTATATCTTTCACTGCTGGGACTTGCCGGTGCATGGTGCGTAACCGTTACCTTCATGATTCAGCTCAGTCAGATTGCCAACAACATCTTCGTTAACGGTCTGGGCAAGGAAATTCTCAGTCCGCTCTTTCTGGGACCGTTCTGCCTCGGTATCGGTGCCGGCGCGGCCGTAGCCTCAAAGGTATACAAAGAGGAATCAATCAATGCCTTCCTGCCAGTCAGTGCGGTAATAGAAGCCATTCTGATGATTTACTTCACCTTCGTGCTGTTCTTCCAGTCTCCGCTGGAATACGGTTCTGACAAGATTGACACCTTCGGTCAGGGAGTTGATTTCGTAACCTCATACCTGTCATCATTCAGCGGCATCAACATGCTGGTTACCATCTTCCTCATCACCTTCTTCGCAGCCATGTTCATTGTTCCGGTCACCTCCTATCTTCAGGAAAAGTCTCCTGATGAAATACGTACCAGAATCATGTCTGCCAACAACATCACCGCGGCTCTGTTCAGTGTAATCAGCTCCGTAATCGGCATTGCCTGCACCGCAGTGTTCGGAGCCCAGAACGGTCTGTCCCTGATGTCTGCCATCATCGCCTTCGTATGTCTCGTCGGCGCCCTGCTTACCGTGGGCATTCTGCCTGTACCGATGGTCAGAGCAGCCGTAAGAAAGGTTCTCGAAATTGTTTACCACGCAAGATGTGAAGGTCTGGAAAACTTCAAATCAAGAGAAGGCAAAAGAACCCTCATCATTGCCAACCACACCTCATTCCTTGACGGTGTGCTGCTGTGGACCTACCTGCATGACAACATCTCATATGCGGTGGATACCGGCATCGCCAGCAGGTGGTATTTCAAGCCTCTGCTTTCTATGGCCAAGTACTACCCTATCGACAGTACCAATCCTATGGCCATCAGAAGTCTTATCAAGGAAATAGACAACGGCAACATTCCTGCCATTTTCCCTGAAGGACGCATCACCACCACCGGTACCCTGATGAAGATATATTCAGGTACCGCCGTAATCGCCGACAAGGCTGATGCCGAAATTCTACCGGTAATCATTGAAGGCAGCCAGTACTCCTCATTCTCATATTTCGGAAGCAAGTTCCGTCACAAGCCGCGTTCACGCATTCTGGTGAAGGTTATGCCTGCCATCAGATTCTCAGTTTCCGAACAGTATACAGGTAAGGCCAGAGCCCAGAAGGCTTCAGATCTGATGTACAACCTCATGGCACGCATGAAGGTTGAAGCCAGCATCATGACCAACAATACCCTTTTCGGTTCATTCATTGACACCTGTAAAACCCTCAGCACCTCCAAGAAGATTCTTGAAGACCACAACCGCAAACCGATTACCTCAAAGAGTCTGTTTGTAAAATCCATGGCTCTCGGCTCCTACTTCAAAAACAGTGAAAACGAGAACTACGTGGGTCTTCTGCTGCCGAACTCCGCAGCCGGCGTGGTAACCTTCATGGCACTCCAGGCCTGCGGCAAGATTCCTTGCATGCTCAACTTCTCCACCGGTGCCAAAAATCTTGTGGCCTGCTGCGGTGCTGTTCCTCTCAGAGTTGTCTACACCTCCAGAACCTTTATTGAAAAAGGCGGCTTCTCAGCTCTTACCGATGCTCTTGCCGAAAGCGGCATCACCGTTAAGTACCTTGAAGATCTGCAGGGAAAAATCAGTACCTTCACCAAGGTATCCGCACTCTTCTCTCTCCTGAAACCGTACAGATCATATCAGAAGCTCTGCGGAGGTCAGAAGAACTCAGACGCGCCTGCAGTCATCCTCTTCACCTCAGGTTCCGAAGGTCTGCCTAAGGGCGTGGTACTCAGCCACCGCAATATTGAAACCAATATTGTTCAGCTGCAGGCTGTGCTTCCGTTCAGCATGCTGGATTCCGTATTCAACTCCATGCCGATGTTCCACTCCTTCGGTCTGACAGCCGGTACCCTGCTGCCGCTGATTACCGGCATGAAGGTATTCATGTATCCGTCACCTCTGCATTACAAGAACGTGCCTTTACTGGTGTACGATACAAACTCCACCGCTATTTTCGGTACCGATACCTTCTTAAGGGGATATGCTGAATATGCTCACCCTTATGACATGTATGCCGTAAGATTCGTGGTATCAGGCGGTGAAAAGCTTAAGGAGGAAACCGTCAACCTGTGGAACGACAAGTTCGGTATCCGCATCCTTGAAGGTTACGGTGCCACCGAAACCGCTCCGGTTATTTCGGTTAACACCAACATGCACTACAAGCGCAATACTGCAGGCTGCCCGCTTCCTGGTATTGAAACCAGACTTGAACCTATTCCGGGAATCAGCGAAGGCGGCCGTTTATGGGTAAGAGGCGACAACGTAATGCTGGGTTACCTCAGAGCCGACAATCCGGGGGTAATAGATCCTCCTGCAGACAAGTGGTATGACACCGGCGATATCGCCACCATTGATGAAAACAACTTCATCCACATTCAGGGCAGAGCCAAGAGATTTGCCAAGATTGCAGGTGAAATGGTATCACTTACCCAGGTGGAAACCGCCCTTAACAAGATGTACCCTGACAATCCTCTGGCAGTGGTTGCAGTACCGGACGCCAAGAAGGGTGAACAGCTGATGCTCTTTATCGCCGGAGGCGAAGCCAGCCGTTCTGAAATCAAGGAATACTTCAAGTCACAGGGAATCAGTGAACTGGCCATACCTAAGTATATCCAGGTTGTTGAAAGCATTCCTCTTAACGGTACCGGCAAGATTGATTATCTGAAGGTTAAGAGCGAAGCCCTGAAGCTCATCGGAGAAGAGGCCTAACACCGCACCTCTCCGTGATCTTAAGAGAACAATCCCCCCCCCGCACATACTACTACATGCGGGGGTTTGTTTTTCATTACCTAAAAAAGGCACCGGAATTTAAAAGATGTTCCGGCAGGTCTTATCTGATGAAGCTGGTATGAATCTTTTCCACATCCTGAGGCTGCTTGACACCGGCCTTCTTACCTGCGGCAATGCTCTTGATAAGCCATGACATGTTGGAGGCAAGAATCTGCATAATCTGAACGCCTTCCTCATCCCTGAACACATCTTCAGGTAAAGAGCCGTGTACCATGTTCCAGTAGTTTGAGGATACTATCGGCATCTGATTGAACTGGAAATACTTGTTGATAACATCAAGGGTGGCACTGGTGCCTGCTCTTCTGGCAGAGGTTATGGCTGCGGCAGGCTTGAAGCGCAGATCGGCTCCGGCAGCTCCCCACAGGCGGTCAAGAAGTGCGATAACCTCTCCTGTCGGAGAAGCATAGTATACAGGAGAACCAATGACCAGACCGTCAGCAGTCTTCACGGCCTCGGCAATTTCCTTAACCAGATCGTTAATTTCCCCCTTCACGGCTCTGGTGCCCACGAAAAAGATTTCGGTATCAATGCCTTCAGCCTTAAAAACCTTGGACATTTCTGTAAGTGCAGTATATGTACAGCCGTGTTCACGTCTGCTGCCATTAATCATTACAACTTTCATAATTCTCTCCTGATGTCAGTGACGCCCGGCCCTGATATCTTAAGCCGGAATATATTCATGCCTGATTACAATAACACAATTGAATGACGGATGCATTCACGGAAAATCACAATTTATGAATAAAAAAACGGATGTCACATCTTGATGACGGACATCCGTTCATGATTCACGGATACCGGATAACTCCGGCATCTTTAAAACAGGCTGTTACTTGATAGAGGTTGGATTACCTTCAAGAAGCTTGTGGTGTAACTGAGCAATAGCCTTTGGAGCCTGATCTTCGTTTACGAGGAAGCAGAGGTTATGAGTGCTTGCGCCGTAGCAGATCATACGGATATTCACATCACAGATTGATGAGAATACTGCAGCACCGGTACCGCTTACCTGGCTCATGCCGTTACCGATTAAGGCAACGAGTGATAAACCTTCATCAATGCGAACACGGCAGAATGACTTGAGTTCCTGAAGAAGCTGTTCACTTAATACAGACTTACCGTTAGACTGGCTGCCGGTATAGTCGATGGTTAAGGCAACGCTTACTTCTGAAGTGGTGATCAGGTCAACTGAAATACCGTACTTGGCGAAGATGCTGAAGATGTTGGCCAGGAAACCGCAGGCGCCGATCATGTTAGGGCTCTGGAGGGTTAATAAAATCTGGTTCTTTCTTAAAGCAACTGCTCTGAAGGTTGGCTTTGAATTGGTTTCCTTGCGAACCCAGGTACCGCCCTTTTCAGGTTCCTTTGAAGAGCCTACGAATACAGGGATGTTCTTGCGTACTGCAGGGAAAATGGTAGCAGGGTGAAGAACCTTGGCACCGAAAGTTGCCATTTCGGCAGCTTCTGAGAAGGTGATTTCTGGAATTGCGTGAGCTTCAGGAACAAGACGAGGATCGGTAGTGTAGATACCTGGAACGTCAGTCCAGATTTCGATTGCTGCGCAGCCCGGAATTGCTTCACCGAGAAGTGCGGCACTGTAGTCTGAACCGCCGCGGCCTAAAGTGGTGGTCTGACCGATAGCGTTTGAACCGATAAAGCCCTGAGTTACAACGATGTAGTCATCGAGTAACGGAGCGAGCTGTTCCTTGGCGCCGTTGGCGATTACTTCGATGATAGGGGCAGCCTTACCGAAGTGACTGTCAGTTCTCATTACGGTGCGAACGTCAAACCACTTGGCCTTGTAGCCTAAGCTGTTTAACACTTCAGTGAACAGCTTGGTTGACATGATTTCACCGAATGAAACGATTCTGTCGGTAAGAGCATCGTCATGTTCGATAATGGCGTGGTTGGCCAGTTCTCTGATTTCATGAAGAAGCTTTTCAATTTCAGCGGTAATGGCTTCAGGACGACCTAAATCATCAAGAATGGAATTTTCGATAGCACAGAGCTTTTCCATACGCTGCTCAATGCTTGCCTGATCAAGAGAACCAGATGCCAGTTCAACAAGCAGATTGGTAACACCGGCGCTTGCACTTAATACAACAAGCTTGGTATTAGGATTATTGGTTACGATCTTTGCACAATTGCACATTGCCTGGTAGTTAGCAACACTGGTACCACCGAACTTGGCAACACAAACTTGGTTCATATGAACTCCTTAAAATAAAAATTGGTTTGAGTTACCTAAGGGAAAGTTTGATAAAGGCGGGGGAATAATCCGCCAGAAGCACTTCACCTTAAGTGTGACAGCCTGAAGGATTCAGCCTCCATAGCCGACAGTTAAATTAATGCTGTTTTTAACTGCCTCGGCTCTTCATTCCCTTTCCCGAATGCATTTTAAGCATGTTAGCTAAACGGGATACCTAAGAAGAGCGCCTCTTCTGGTTGATTCCGAAGAATTGTGAGTGAATTTACATTTTTTTATACACATTGTCAAATGGTTTTTCAGGTATTTTGCCGTTTTTTTCACCAGCCCTGATTAATGCCGGCCCTACGGAGTAAAACGGTTATTTTTTCTGTAATGAAAAGGAATAAAAAGCCTTTGAGAACTGCGGGCGTAAAGGATATTACGGACAGAGATGAAAAAACCGGTGTCCGGTATGGCCGGACACCGGCATCCCTGCGGTCTGCGTTTTCACGAAACAGGGATTCACGATTTCGGATCAACCGGAAAATTATTCTTCGTCGCTGAGGATCCAGGTAGTGAAGGCGGTAACGTCTTCATCGGTAACCTTATCGTTTGCGTAGAATACAACAATGTTGCCTTCACTTGCGATTACGGCGAATTCGAGGTTTTCACCGTTAACATTACAGCCTGAAACATTTGCGAAGGTTTCATCACCTTCTACAGTTCCCTTACAGCCGAGCTGCTGAGCACTTGCGGCAACGATATCCTTTGCGGTAGCACCTTCATCGTTGGCATGAGCCATGATACTGAATTTAGCACCGGTTTCACCGTTTACGAATACTCTCTGATTGTCAGCACCTGATTCAGTTTCCTGATAGCCGGCAGGAATACCAGCAAAAGCTACTGATGAGAGTAATAAGGCGCATGCTGCGATAAATTTTTTCATAATAACTCCTAAAACGCCTTTTACGTGTCTATCTGATTATAAGCGGCGGACACGTGCAGGCTTTAAATACAGTAAATTTTTAAATGTCAGCAATTATCCCGGGGATTAAATCATCTGACGAGGAAGCAATATATTCTTTTTCTTGAAAATGTCTATCAATATCGGCATTTCCACGGCTTTTATCCTGCAGATTTTTCAAAAAATTTGAACTTGACAACATCTGTAACATTATCACTATTCACGTTTTTTTTGCCTCAGGTTACCGCGGACAGCTGGATTTCTCCTCGTTTTTATGCATATTCTGCGGTCTTTCAACCTTCATACCTCAAGGATTTTCAGGAAAATAACGGACACTCCGATAAGACGTAAAAAACCGGTGTCGTCAGACACCGGCTTCTTTACGTTTTACGTTTTCACGAAACTCCGTTTCTCAATTCCAGATCAACCGAGAAATTATTCTTCGTCGCTGAGGATCCAGGTAGTGAAAGCGGTAACTTCGTCCTGAGTAACCTTATCGTTTGCGTAGAATACAACCATCTTGCCGTCGCCAACGATTACAGCGTAGTCAAGGGTCTGACCGTTTACATCACAAGCAGATGCACCAGCGAAGGTTTCGTCGCCTTCTACTTCACCCTTACAACCGAGTTCCTGAGCACCGGCAGCAGCGATATCCTTTGCAGTAGCACCTTCTTCGTTAGCCTGAACCATGATGCTGAAAGCTGCACCGGTTTCACCGTTTACGAATACTCTCTGATTGTCAGCACCTGATTCAACTTCCTGATAGCCAGCTGGAATACCTGCAAAAGCTACTGATGAGAGTAATAAGGCACATGCTGCGATAAACTTTTTCATAATAACTCCTAAAACACCTTTCACGCGTTACCATAATCGTAATCATAAGCAACTGACGTATTCAGGCTTTAAATACAGTAAATTTCAAAATGTCAGTAATTATCCCAAAGATTAAATCAGCTGACGAGATAAAAATATATTATTATCTATAGAATTGTCTAGTTATTTCGGCAATAATATGAATTTTATTTATCGGTTTTTTCATAAAATTTGACATGGGCAACATCTAAAACGTTTCCACAATCTACGATTATTTTACATTTTATTAACATTTTCCTTCAATAAATAAACAGACCTCTCGTTTTCAGCGCATGTATCATTATTCTTTCTAACCGGCATACAGGCAGTTCCGATTTTATCTTCATATGACAGCTTCACAAATAAAAACCCCGGCAGGTTTGTTCAACTTACCGGGGTCCTGGCAGAACGCCATTTTCTCAACAGGATATCCTATCAGCGCATACTCTTAGTCATCACCGTTAAGTAAGGTGGAGATCTTAACAAGGAGCTTAAGGATTTCAATGTATACCCATACCACGCTTGCAAGGAAGCCCATGCCCCATACCCATTCGTAGCGCTTGTCTGCGTTGCCGTCGAGATTGTATACCTCATCGAAATCAATCAGCAGATAGAAGCAGCCGATGGCAAGAGAAACGATGTTGATTGCAAAACCCAGCAGTGAAACGTCGGCAATTGAGGTGAAGTTATGTCCCCAGAAACCGAGAATGAAGTTGGCAAGATAGGTAACAAACAGGGCAAAACCCATGGTAATCACGATACTTTTTAACTTTTCGGTTACCTTGAAAAATCCTGAGGTATAACCGGCAAAGATGATACCTGCAATTGAAACGGTACCGATTAGGGCATAAATACTCAATCCCTTTCCGAATCTGCTGTCCACATATGAACTGAATGAACCGAGCAGTACACCTTCACACACTGCGTATACGGGACCGCACACCATGGCGATGCCTGGAACTATCAGACCTGCGAAATATGCAGCCATACTGCCTATCAGGGCTCCAATCATTACAACAGCAGAAAGGGAAGAACCTGAAGCCAGCTGAGCATAGGTAACGATTACTGAAAGCAGACACAGTCCAAGCATGATACCGGCTTTTGAACATGCCCCTTTAACCGCAAAAACGCCGGTATTTTCAAGAGCATGCTCTCTTGAAGCCTTCAAAATTCTTTCACTGCTTGACAGTGGATTTGATGAAGAAAATGCCATCTTTATAATTCCTTTAACAAAAAAATTACATAACTCAACAAAATGTTATGTATATGCTATTTATACATACATTTATATAAAAATTCAATATCAAAGATACTTTTCGGAAAATATCTCCCTGACCTTTTCAAGATCCTCAGCGGTATCCACTCCGACCTGCGGATCGGAAAGCGCGTAATCCACCGCGATTTTATAACCGTAATACATTACCCTGAGCTGTTCCAGAGACTCAATGGATTCAAGTGCGCACGGAGCCATCTTCACATACTCCTTGATGAATCCCGCCCTGTAGGCATAGATCCCGAGATGTCTGGCATGACCGTCCTTTGCCTCCATGTTGCCTGCCCTGAAATTGTCTCTTTCATAAGGAATCGGAGCACGGCTGAAGTAGATGGCTTCATGACGGTGATTGAAAATAACTTTCACGCAGTTCGGATTAAACACCTCCTCGCCTTCAATCGGAACGCACAGAGTTGACATCGGAGCCTCGGAACTGTCCAGAAGTTCAGCAACCTGACGGATGTTTTCCGGAGGAATCAGCGGTTCGTCACCCTGTACGTTGACCACGATTTCATCATCCTTGAGGGCAAGCTTCTCAACCACTTCGGAAAGACGTTCGGTTCCGGAGTTATGATCCTTTGAGGTCATGCATACATCAGCACCGCAGTCCCTGCAGGCTTCTTCTATACGGCTGTCGTCTGTTGCCACGACCACGCGGTCGGCTCCGGCCTGAAGAGCCTGTTCCACGACTCTCACAATCATCGGTCTGCCGCAGATATCCATTAAAGGTTTTCCCGGAAGTCTTGATGAGGCATATCTTGCCGGAATAATCACAGTAAATTTCATGTCATTCTCCACTTTTATACATGACGTCTTGTAAACAAATTCTATCTGTCTGAGGAACCTTTTCCTTCAGATACCTTTCTGATTTTGGACAGGAGTTCGGTGAAAAAATTCTCCGGCAGTTCAGCCGACACCGGAACATAATAGGAATTGACTAGTCCCTGTCCGGCATACTTGACGTAATCCTTTTCCGTCATTACCAGGGGATACTCCTTCTCGGCTTTTAAAAGTTCATTTATGTCAGCCATTTCGTGATCGCCGATTTCCACCTTCTTCATAATTCGGTAGCCGAGTTTTTCCAGGGTGGCATAAAAGCGATCCGGACTGCCTATACCCGCAAGAGCCGTGATTTCCGCCTTTCCCGGCAGCTGCTTTGCGGTTTCGTCAAGGGGAACCACTCCGTCAACACTGAGAGTCATGGAGATTTCCCCGTTTTCCGGCACTCCGCCGTTGTTTATCAGAAAATCCGCGGTCTTAAGCCTCCACTCTCCTTCCCTTAACGGTCCGGCAGGAAACAGATGACCGTTCCCGGTTCTGCGGATGCCATCCATGACGATGATTTCCACATCCCTCTGTAGTGCATAATGCTGCAGACCGTCATCGGTAATCACCACGTCACAGTCCTTTTCCGCAAGGGCAACGGCACGACTGCGAACAGGATCGATAATCATCCTGGCGCCGGTTCTCTTCATAATCAGCTTCGGTTCATCACCTGAGCATGAGGCCTGACTTTCTGCCGTAACCTCGTATGGATATACCGGCGGATGAGCCTTGTATCCCCTGCTTACCACGGCTACCCTGTAACCCTGCTTCTGCAGAAAATCAGCAATGGCCACCACTACCGGAGTCTTGCCGTTGCCGCCTACCATGATGTTCCCCACCACGACAACGGGAATACTGCTGCGATAGCTCCCTGCTATTCCCCTGCGGTACAGAAATCTTCTCACACAGGTTACCGCCGCGTACAGTCCGGAAAACGGAAGCAGGCAGTATTTCCACCCGGAATTGCCAAACCATATACCTTTTACCCAGCTCTCCAAGCTCATTGCGGCAGACCTCTCTGTTATCCATTATGACGAAATAAAACAGGCTCTTTTTCTTTTTGCATTATTCAATATATTTCTGTTTTTGTACAGACGGAATGTTTCATTCCTCCTGTTCCGGCAGACATGATTTTCAGCAGTACTTCTCATGCCGAGTCCGTGAAATTCCGAATAACTCATGCGGAACAATCACACCCTGCCGGAAAAACATCGCACTTTATCATATAATCATAAAAAATAATTTGAGACATTGCCTTATTTAGCCTATGATTGTCTGACTGTTTTATGATGATTCAGATATATAGGGTACAGACCATGACTTCACGACCAAAGCTAATCAAATCGCCGAGTGATTTTTCATGTGCCTCCTGTCTGGTAAACTCTCTGTGTCTTTCCACGGGCAGTTTTGATCATCAGACATTTACCGCCATCGACGGCATCATAGAACGCAAGAAGAATTATCAGAAGGCCTCGATCATCTATAAGGCCGGCGATGAACTCAAGAATCTGTACGCCATCAGATCCGGCGGAGTAAAAATCTACTCCATAAACGAACACGGCGAAGAACAGATAACCAGTTTCCACATGCCGGGAGATCTCATCGGTTTTGATGCCATTGCCGATAACAGACATCTTTCCTTTGCCCAGACTCTGGAGACGTCAAACATCTGTGAAATTCCCTTTGAACAGCTCATGAGACTTGCCAGCAGATATCCGGCACTTAACGTAAGACTCTTAAAGCTCATCAGTGCGGAAATTTCCGTAAAAAAGAATCTGATGATGATGATTTCCAAACAGACGGCTGAACAGCGTCTTGCCACCTTCATCGTACATCTGTCAGACAATCTCAAAAGAAGAAATCTCTCCGGCAACGAAATCAAACTGCCGATGACCCGCTATGAAATCGGCAATTACATCTCCCTTACCGTTGAAACCATCAGCCGCCTGCTGTCAAAATTCCAGCAGAAGCAGATTATTTCCGTAAAAGGGAAGTACATCACCATCATCAATCATGAAAAGCTCAGGGAAATAGTTGAGTCTTAGGACATTTAACTCCGACTCCGTTTCCGGTGCCGTCTGCTTTTACCCGACCATGCTTTTTTTAGTCATAGTACACACTTTTAAAAAAGATCCTGTCTGCGAATATCAATATATAGATTGAATTCAAAAACTTTACTCAAAAATTTGTCTAAAATTTAAAGAAGGATGTATCTACTATCCGTTTACAAGGAGGACGTATGAGAAAGTACAAACATATCCTCGCAGTTGTGGAACCTGGTAACGAACATCAGTCCGCACTCACCAGAGCGCTGGAAATATCCGGTTTGGCTCCCGACACCCGAATCACCGTCATGATTGCCATGTATGACTTTTCAACAGAGCTTACTTCCGTTCTTGACGTGCAGACTCAGCTTGATCTGAAAAACAGGCTGATGGCAACTCATGAACAGATGATTGAAGAGACCATGAGCAGACTTAACGCCAAAAACGCCGACCTTGAATGCAAGGTTGTGTGGCAGCGCAACGTCACCAGGGCAATTGTGGACGAAATCAATTCAAGTGACTACGACCTTCTGATAAAGGACGTGGACGACCACGAAATAACAAAAGAGCTGCTGTTCACAACTCTCGACTGGAAACTCCTGCGATATTCCCCTATTCCGGTAATCATCACCAAGGAACACAAGTGGGAAAGCGGAGCCAATATTCTGGTTGCCGTCAATTTTGATGATCAGGATGAACACGAACAGCGTCTCATGAATCTGAGACTTCTGCGTCATGCTCAGCAGCTGGCTACCATTATCAAGGGCAACATTCATCTGATTAATGCCGCCGAACCTATTTCACCGTCAACTCTTGTTGAAATTCCGGGATTCTCTCCGGATCTGTATACCGAAGCCGTTTACAATCATAACCACAATAAATTAACCGCCTTTGCCGGTAAGCACAGAATTCCGCAGGAATACTGTCATATCTGCGTGGGACGGGCTGATGACGTAATTCATCACAAGGTAAGAGAACTGAACGCCACCGCGCTTCTTATCGGCAGTTCCGCCAGAAAGGGACTTGCGGGAACCGTTGTGGGAAATGTCTGTGAACAGATCACCGACGAGGTTGACTGTGACATTATGGTAATCAGTAAAAATATCAGATAGTTACTGTCATCAGTACCGGAAGTAAAACGCGATACGGACTGATTTCCATTAAAAAAAGGCCTGTTTTTCTAGAGTGTACCCCATAAGTTGAACAAAAAAAAACTTATGCTTATTATAGGGCTGAATTCCTTACCTCACAAGGAGTTCGGCCTTTTAGTTTTTCCTGTATTCTATTATTGTCATAGTAATAGATATACTTCTCCATTGCATCTTTAAGTTCATCCAGTGTGCTAAACTCGTATTCATTTCCATAAAACATCTCGTTTTTCATCTTTCCAAAGAAATTTTCCATGATACTGTTGTCATAGCAGTTTCCCTTGCTAGACATTGACTGAATGATACCTTTTTCTCTTAGCATTGAATGATACGGAGTCATCTGGTATTGCCAGCCTTGATCTGAATGAAGAATAAGCCCTTCAAGCTTCTGATGTTTTTGAAACGCCTGATTCAACATATCCATTGTCTGAGTGAAATTCGGTGATTTTGAAATATTGAAAGATACGATTTCTGCATTGTGCATATCCAAAATCGGGGACAGATAAAGCTTTCCCGCTGCGATGTGAAATTCAGATACATCAGTGGTCCATTTCTGATTCACGGATGTAGTACAGAAATTCCTGGTATAGTACGTTTTATGGTTTTCAGTGTCTACTACCTTGTTAAGAAGCAGATTCTTAACGATACCGTTGAAATCACCCTTGTATGACTTATACTTCACTCTGGGAGTAATGCCTTTAAGCTCATATTTCTGCATCAGGCGCTGAACTTTTTTATGATTTGCACAGACACCGCGGCGAGCAAGTTCCAGAGTGATACGACGATAGCCGTAGCGCTTCTTATGTTCAGCATATATTGCCTTGATCTCTTCTGTAAGTTCCTGATTCTTTTCGTCCTTGTCAATTTTATTTATCGTGTAGTAATAATCAGAACGAGTCATATGAGGAACATCCGGCATACCGTTGATGACAGCAAGTATAAACCGCAGAGAGCATTTCAGTTCCCGCCTTAACTCAGTAATAGCATTGGCTATTTCTTCTGTTCTCGTTTTTCTCTTTCCGAAATTAAGGCGTCTAATTTTTTTAAGTATTCATTCTCTATCAATAACTTCATGTTCTGCTTCTGAAGCTCCTGTATCTTCTTCATCAGCTCTTCTGATGATTCTGTCTTCCGCTGATTCTTTTTGGCCATAACGTCCTCGCTTTCTTTCGATAACATTATAATCGTTTTCTTTGTATGATTTTAGCCATGATGAGAGCATACCGCACCCAGGAGGCGCCAAAGACAAAGAAACCTGCATCGCACATTCATGATTTATCAAAACTCTCCGGATCGCTTCTTCCTTAAATTTTGCTGAATACTTTTTATTTTTCTTCTTTCGAACTACAGATAATTCATGAATATCAATCAGCTTTACTATGTAGGTCGCTACGGTTCGATTGCATTTAAATTGTGCTGCAAGTCTTCTTGAACTGTAATGTTCTTCTTTCCAAAGTCGATACATCTCGACTTTATCTTTGTATGTAAACTTCATAAAAATGCCTCCGCAAGTTTGTCCAACTTACGGGGGGCATTACATTCAGAACAGGCCTTTTGATTTGATTCTATTCTTCTGAATCCTCGATAACGTCATCAGTTATCTTGAATCTGTCAAATGCCTCCCTCATCTCATGAACAGCCTTTGAAAGTACCATATATGCCCTGGTACACTGAACCATGTCCGCAGAGATTTCCTGAGTACTCTGATGCATTCTGTCCATACTGTCATGAACCACATCAAAATTCTGTTCCTGAACAGTGGTTGAACGGGCTGTGGAAGCCGTCATCTCTGCCACGTTGGCCATGTGGGTATCAATTTCATTAAGCTTGTCCACAATGGATTCAACCCATTCGATGGTGACACTGCAGCTCTTTGAACTCCTGTTCATCATGCCTATAGCCTTATCGGTTCCCTCCTGATAAGCCTTCGTGCTGTTTTCAATTTCGGTAATGGAATCCTGTGTTCTGGAGGACAGAGCTCTCACCTCGTCGGCGACCACGGCAAAACCGCGCCCGTATTCCCCTGCTCTCGCAGCTTCAATGGCGGCGTTGAGTGCCAGAAGATTGGTCTGTTCGGCAATTTCTCTGATGGTTCCGACCACTGAAGCAACTCCGGAAGTGAGTTTTCCAAGATTTTCTATGGCCATGGAAGTCGCTTCTATATCGGTTCGAAGTACGTTTACCGATTCCTTGGCATTATTGGCTATATCCACACTGTTGCTTGAAAGAGTATGAATGGATGAAACCTTTGAGGCCACGTCATCTGAATTTCTGGAGATTTCATCTGTGGCAAGATGCATCTTTTTGATTGATTCAGCCACGTTTCCGGTAACTGTCTCCTGCTTTATCAGTTCATTTTCCACATTGGTGGCGGCAGCGGTACATGTATCGATACTGCTGAGCAGAGAATCAACCATTGCCCTGACTTTTCTGACAACACGGCACTGCTCTTCGAGGTACTCATTCATGTTTCGGGACATTTCACCTATTTCATCATTTGAACAGCATTCTTCAATACGATCGGAAAAATCATGATTGCGGTTCATGTTGCTGATAAGAGAGGTAATGTCTGAAACCGGAACTGAAATATATCTGGTAATGTAGAGTCTTACTGAAATGAACACGATTATAAACATAATAATCATGGCACAGTACTCGATAAAAATGGTATTGTTGAGACTGCTGAGAACACTTCTCTCATCGAGACAGATAAACACCTTCCATTTCGAATCCCCTACCATGGTTCCCAGAATCCATTTATCTTCCCCTGTTTTGTCCTTATAGCTCACGAATTCCCTGCGATTGCCGTTCAGGACGTTGTTTATGAACTCAGAAGTATAGACTGGATCAAGTTCGGAAACATTCTTTCCTCGGTAACTGTCGTCACCACTCCATGTAACTATGTCGTTAACGCTGTTGAGCAGAAGTACCCTGGCTGAGTTCGGAAGATCCAGATCGTCACTTACGACGGCTATGTCATGGATGTGAACATCCACGCCGAGTACCCCGTTCTCCTTCCTTACAAGCCATGACACAACCCAGTCGGATACGGTTTCCTCATACTCCATATCATCCATTCTGACCTCAGAAGTGGCCCGTTTGAACCAGCCGTGTTTTCTGGCCTCATATCCGTCATCATACGCACCTTTGGCATGTTCCTCATCTGTCTGATCACTCGCGTAAATCTTTCCGTCATCAGTAGCATAGTAAACATCCATTTTAAATGCATTTCCGGTAACCTTGAGAAACTCACGATCAATAAGCTTCTGCAGATTCATGTTGGACAGACTGGTAGCTATCTCGGCTCTCTCCTTCTGCCATTTTTCAAGAGTATTACTGAAGTTGTGCGCTACCGCGTTGAAAAAACGATAGGAATCACTTACCGTGCGTTTTTTATCAAACATGATGCTGTTTATCATCATCGCCAGAAAAAACAGAATCAGCGGAATCAGGGTCAGTATAAATATTTTGGCTCTCAAAGATTTCATAGCGCACCCGTACAGGAGACTTGTCATACAAAAAACACAGCAGTTCGAAAAAAATATTATTTACTGTGTCTATTCAATAGAAATAATATACTTATGAATTTTAACACGATACCGGCCGCCGTATTTTGCAACCTATCTCATTTATGTAATCATATTCCGTTTTTTGTATGTTTACGATCATTCAGAATGATACGGATACAAAAGGAAAGCCCGGGCATTTACGACCGCTTTCACTTCGATTTCTGATTTTCAAAAAATGCACGACAGCGGAATCACGCTGATTTCCGCTGACGTTACTGATAGTTTGATGCCGGATATTAACAGTAATGACTGCCTGTGAATATCCCTGCCGTAAATATTTCTAATCTTCGGACTTTCGTTCAGCCTTCAGATTGAAATCATATTTGGTTGTATCGAGAAGATGGCTCAAACAGATATCCTTTAAGGCCTTGAACATGATTTCACTTCGGCCGTGATACTGTCTGTCCCAGTTTCTTATCATCTCCTCAATCTCCTTGCGCATCTTGTTTTCACCCAGAGAACAGATGTCTTTTGACAGAATCGGATAATTTCTGATTTCAGCCAGTCTGATTAGATCCTTTTCCCTGCAGTAGGCCAGAGGTCTTATCACGATGTTGTCCCCGTCGTCAGTCAGAAGTTTAGGAGGCATGCTCTTGAGCTTTCCGGCATAGAACAGATTCAGGAAAAATGTTGCGAGGATGTCATCGGCATGATGGCCGAGTGCGATTTTCGTGATTCCGAGTTCTCTTGCCGTACGGTACAGAATACCTCTTCTCAGTCGGGAACAGAGGGAACAGATGTTTTTGCCGTCAGGAATCTTGTCGATAATGATGTCGTGAATATTTTCCTTTATGACATGATATTCAAGTCCGGTTTCCTTAAGATAGTTTTCCACTATCCCTTCGGGATATTTCGGGAACATGCCGTTAAGATGCACCGGAATCAGCTCGAAATCAACGGGAGCACTGCGCTTTAAACTATGAAGTATCTCCAGCAGAGCATAACTGTCCTTTCCGCCTGACATGCATACCATCACCCTGTCGCCGGCCTCAATCATGTTGAAGTCGGCAATGGCCTTTCCGGCCGCATGTCTCAGTCTCTTCTGCAGCTTGTTGAAATTGTAAAGCTGCTTCTGACTCAATTCTTCTTTAGTTTCATTAACCATATTGTCTAATTGCTTTATTGTTGTCTTAATTGCGGGGAGGCATGGCACTGAACCGATACCTCATACCTATATAAAACCGCAGATGTCATCAACAGCTGCGGTTAAAGATCACTTGCGGAATTCTGAATCCGCCTTCTCGTCTGCCTGTCGGCATGTTCATTAAATCCGATGTCCCTTGTCAGGACGCGACATCCGAAATACTACATCCATTTGGAAAAATCTTCCAGAGCCACACCGGCGGGAACATACCATTTCTTGACGTTTTTATCCCATCTGGCTCCTAAAGACTTGGCTTCGTCCTTCTCGCTGAAAGGCACGTTAAGGTAGGTCACGTCTGAAGAACTTCCTGCTGATGACTGTCTGTCACCGCTTCTCTGTCTTCCGCCTGAAGCATAACCTGAGTTCTGCTGCCGTCCCTCTGGTGCGGCTGCGGCAGGATATGCGTACCCGGAGGCTCTGCCGGAAGGAGAAACCTGAGGAATCACGCCTGAATCCTGAGAATAAATGAAAGGCAGATCCTCACAGCAGAAATCCTGCCCGTCATCAACAGGAACCAGATAATCGTCTTCAGATACCGGGATGCTTTCAATACTGTGTCTGAACAGTTCTTCAGCATCAAAATCATTGTTATCAGTCATAAAACCTCACAGAACGACAGATACCTGCCTGTCCCGAACATACCCATACAGACAATATCCCGAAGGCGGTTCTGCACCTTCGGGATTCGCATTACCGGATTAGTCTCTTAATACGGCACCGAGCTTGTCAGCAAGATTTCTGATTACTGAATCGGAGAAGCTGCTGATATCGGCATCTTCAAGAGTCTTTTCAGTACTCTGAAGAATAGCACTGAAGGCGATACTCTTCTTTCCTTCAGGAACACCGTTACCTGAGAACACGTCGAAAATGTTTACGCTGCGTACCAGATCACCGCATTCCTTAACCACGCTGATAATGCTGTCTGCGGAAACGGAAGCATCAACAACGATTGCAAAGTCACGCTTGATTGAAGGATACTTGGAGATTTCGGCATAGTCAGGAATTCTGCGGGTCTTGAGAGCGCTGAGCTTCAGATCGAACAGGTAAACCGGACGCTTGAGACCGAGCTTCTTCTGTACTACAGGGTGAATGAGACCTACATAACCGACGATTTCACCGTTAAGCTTGATAACAGCGCTTACACCAGGGTGCAGAGCGGTGATGTCAGCTCTTTCAAATACGAATTCATCAGCCCTTCCGGTAACTTCAAGCAGTCTTTCAACATCGCCCTTCACGTCAAAGAAATCAACTTCTCTGTTGGTGATGTTCCAGCTGTCGTCGGCAATGGTACCGTACACGGCACCTGCAATGTGATCTTCCTGAAGAATGCCGTTTTCAGCCTTTTCATCCTTAATGAAGGTCAGACCGCATTCAAAGAGTTTCATACGCTGAACCTGACGGTTTACGTTGTATAAAACGGTATTGATGAGACCTGCCCAGATGGTGGTTCTCATGGCTGACATGTCGGCTGAAATAGGAGAAGGCAGAATGATTGCTTCGGTTTCAGGCTTCAGAGTCTTGAGGCTGGCAGGATCAACGAAGCTGTAGGTTACAACTTCATGGTATCCGGTATCAGCCAGTACGGACTTGATGTCATAGGTGGTTACTTCGGCTTCACACTGCTTGATCATTCTTAACGGAGCAACAGGGTCGCGGTTAGGAATGTTGTCATAGCCGTAGATACGGGCAACTTCTTCACAGATATCCACAGGAATGGCAATGTCATATCTCCATGAAGGACTGGTTACGGTTACTGAAGTGCCGTCTGCAGCCAGAACAGGCTTCATGCCGAGACGGGTTAAAATGTCAAGAACGGTGTCCTTGGCGATTTCAATGCCGATAACGTCGTTGATGTAGCTGAAGGCAACATTGATGTCATTGCGTACAGGGAACTTTTCAGGAGCTACTGCTTCGTTTACCGGACCTGCTTCACCGCCGCAGATTTCCAGAATGAAGGCAGTGGCTCTTTCCATTGCGTCTCTGGTGATGGTGTAATCAACACCTCTTTCGTATCTGTGTGAGGCATCGGTTGCAAGACCGTATTCTCTTGCTCTGTTCTTGATTGCTGAAGGAGCAAAGAATGCAGATTCAAGCAGAACGTCTCTGGTTTCTGAGGTAACACCTGTAGCGGCGCCGCCGAAAATTCCTGCAAGAGCAACAGGACCGTTTCTGTCGGCTATAACCAGGGTACCTTCCTTGAGCTCAGCCTCTTCACCGCTTAAAAGCACCAGCTTTTCACCGGCAACTGCCTGACGGACAATAATCTGATCATTAAGCCTGTTCAGATCGAAGGCGTGCATAGGCTGACCGAGTTCAAGAAGAATGTAGTTGGTGATATCAACAATGGCGTCGATTGAACGGATACCGCAACGGCGGAGTTTTTCCTGCATCCATAAAGGACTAGGCTTGGTGATGTCAACGTTTCTGATTACGCGGCATAGATATCTAGGACAGGCATCCTTGTCCTGAACATCAACACTGAAAGTGTCACTGATTGATGCAGGAACTTCACTGATTACAGGATAGTTAACATCCTTTGAAGTAAGTACGCCGAGTTCTCTGGCAATACCGCGGATGCTGAGACAGTCAGCACGGTTGGCGGTAAGGTCAACTTCAACTGAATTATCGCTGAGATTGAGGTATTCATGGATATCCATTCCGACAGGAGCATCTGCAGGGAATTCAATGATGCCGTTGCTTTCTTCTGAAAGTTCAAGTTCCTTGAGAGAACAGAGCATGCCGTTTGAAGGCACTCCTCTTAACTTTGCAGGCTTGATTTTGAAATTACCCGGAAGAACGGCACCTACCTTGGCGCAGGCAACCTTTAAACCGGCACGGCAGTTTGGAGCACCGCACACAATGTCCAGAACCTCGTCACCTACGTTAACGGTGGTTACATGAAGGTGATCTGAATCAGGATGATCGGCACAGGTCAGAACTTCACCGACAACCACGTTGGTGAATTCACCGCATACAGGGTTAACTGAATCAACTTCGAGACCGGCCATGGTGATAGTATCAGCAATCTTATCCACTGACAGACCGGTAGGAACAAGTTCATCGATCCATAACTTATTGAAATTCATTTACTCAGCTCCTACTTACCAAACTGCTTTAAAAATCTAAGATCGTTTTCGAAGAATGCACGAAGGTCATTCACACCGTAACGCAACATGGTGAGACGTTCAACGCCTAAACCGAAAGCGAAGCCGTGATACTTGTTCGGATCAATGCCCACGTTTTCAAGAACCTTAGGATTTACCATACCGCAGCCGAGTACTTCAAGCCACTTGCCGTTCTTGCCCATTACGTCAACTTCTGCTGAAGGTTCAGTGAACGGGAAGAATGAAGGTCTGAAACGAACCTGAAGTTCTTCTTCAAAGAAATTAACCAGGAAGCTGTGGAGAATGCCCTTGAGTTCAGTGAATGAACTCTTTTCGTCAACGAGAAGACCTTCAACCTGATGGAACATAGGAGTGTGGGTCATATCGTAGTCAGGACGGTATACACGGCCCGGTACGATGATGCGAAGAGGCGGCTTCTTCTTTTCCATAACACGAATCTGCACGCCTGAAGTCTGAGTTCTCAGAAGCAGATTGCTGTTGAAATAGAAGGTGTCGTGTTCGGAACGTGCCGGATGATCCGGTTCAATGCACAGAGCATCAAAGTTATGGAAGCAGTCTTCGATTTCAGGACCTGCTTCAACGTTAAAGCCGAGGCCCTTGAAGATTTCTTCGATACGCTTAATGGTTCTGGTTACAGGATGCAGGGTACCTGCTTCTACGGTTCTTCCGGAAAGGGTAATATCAACACTTTCGGAAGCAAGACGCTTGCTCAGAGCTTCTGCGGCCATGGCATCACGCTTGGCGTTGAGAGCTTCCATTACCTTGGTCTTGGCAACGTTGACTTCAGCACCTCTCTTCGGTCTTTCTTCCGGAGACAGTGCGCTCAAGCCCTTCATTAAATCAGTGAAACAGCCCTTCTTGCCGAGATACTGCACACGTACAGCATCAAGACTTGCTTCATCACTTACTGCATTTATCTCTTGCAGAGCCTTCTGTACCAGCTCTTCTAAATTATCCATACGATCCTCACTACACGTTTACGGCATATGTGGTTTTAACTAAAAAATTATTCGGCATGCCGTCTCAGTCCGCCCATTTCCGCACAGGTATAATCCTGACGTATCGGATGGAAACGCACTTCAACCGCATGCCATACAAATCCGTGGCGCCGTTCTGCCTGAAACCGTGACCGGTACTGCTCCGGAGTTCCGGTATTTTTCCAATGAAACAGGAAAAACGCAGTTTACGCCTGTCTGTAACGTCTGCCAAAAAAAACAGGTATAACATCACAGAAAATAAAAAAACTGCGATATTATACCCTATCAGACCAACTTTCTAAAAGATATAAATAAAATGACTTAAGGATATGGTCCTAAAACATTTAAGTTACTTCTTTTTAATTATTTTTCCAGTGTATTCCCCCTGACAGAAATCAAATCCCAGATCTTTTACGACCGAGAACTGAGCTTCATTGTTTACGGCCACGGCAATTGACTGTTTGCCGAGCTTCTTCATCATTTCCACAGCAGACTTGGCAACCTGCCATGCTGATGAATTTCTGCTGAGATTTCTGGTGTAGAACTCATCGAACTGAACACACTGTATCGGGAATTTTTCCAGAACCTCGATGGAAATTCTGTTACCCACGAAATCCTTGAGGGCAAAGCCCACGCCGGTATCACTGAATCTGTTGATAAAGCGTTCAAGCTGCTGAAGTCTGTTGTCCAGCTTTTCAGTATCAAACTGGAAATACAGCTTTGAACACAGTTCAGGACATCCTGAAACCGCCTTGTAGATGGCATCCACACGGTAGTTGTCGCACAAGGTTTCACTGTGGATGCATACAAGAATTCTGTTCACATCGGCAAACATGCCGCCGTTCTGCTTCATGCGGGTCAGATTGTCGATAAGCCATGCATCAAGATACGGCATCAGATTGAAATCCGAGGTAAGTTCCCTGAATTCCGAAACATCAATAAACTGTCCCTTTGAGTTCTTGACCTTCACCAGATATCCACACCACTTGGCACCGGAATCTGACGTTCCGCAGTTGAGAAGAGGCTTTCTTACGGCCACTACACCATTGTTTTCAATGGCCTGCCAGATGGATGTCGACATATCCACGCTTCTGCGTGACATGAGAATTCGATCTGATTTTTCACAGAGAAGGAAGCACTGATTGCATCCCTGGATACGGGCGTTTCTGCAGGCAATGTCGGCATAGGAAAGCAGTACTGAAACGTCATTATCCACAATTGACATGTCAACAATACCGCAGTCGGTAGTCACATTGTAGATAAAGCCGTCTGACTGATAACGCATGTCAGCGATATCCTTTATCCATGACTTGACGGTATTGAGCACAATATACACACTGCGCATCACCACGGCGAATTCATCATTGTTCAGACAGATGAGACTGCTGTTTTCAGGCAGATGCTTCTGAAGATATTCGGAAATCTGTCTGAGCATTCTGTCGGCATGCTCGTGACCGACGGTATCTCTGATGTACTTAAGGTTATTCACGTGAATAAAGCACAGGTAATCCTTACCGCCCTGATCAGCAGCGGCATCGCCGTCCTGTATTCTCTCGGCCACACTCACGGATCTTTCATCATCACCGCTGAAAATGTTCTGAAGCAGATGCATCATGTACTTTCTGTTATATGCTCCGGTGTTCTGATCGTGATATTCCATGTAACGGATCTGCTGCTTCAGACTTTCGTCACCGGAAATATCCTTAACGTCACCGATAATGCAGAATGCACTGCTGTTTTCTTCGGAAAGACGGATGGACATGCTCACGAAAATAACATTGCCGTCTGAAGAGAAGAACTTAAGCTTGATGTTGTCAACACTGCCGTCAAGAAGCGCGACATAGCTGTCACCGTGCTCGCTCTTGGCTTCATCATACTTCTGCATGAGAATGGCGACACTGCTACCGTATGTCTTCTGACTTTCCTCATCGGCGCACAGATGCTTGATGTTGGTTTTACCGCAGGCGCTTATCTCGTTAACATTTCTGTACCCGAGAATACGGCACAGTGCCGGATTGATATTCAGAATCTTACCGTCAACGTCAGCCTTGAACATGCCTTCATTGGTAAGACTGAAGAAGTTCACAAACTGTCTGCGGCTCATTTTGGCCTTCTGAGTCACATTGCGGTTATAGTTCTTTTCCTTATAGAAGCGGTAAATCAGTGACACGCTGATCATGATGGCCGCTGATACGGAAATCAGGAAGAAGTCGTATACCGCATACTTTGACCATCCGAGCATGCCGTAGGTGCATAGATACGGGAAAATACAGCCGAAAAGGAAGGCGAGCTGAGCCAGAGAGTATATAAGATGGGCTGAATTTCTTCTGATGACGGCATATAAAAACCACACAAGAGTAAGGACAAACATCACCGCTGTTCCAAAGAAGAACAGAATGGCGGAGAAATATCCGGGAACAAACCACACCAGAACGGAACTGATAATCAGGAACAGACTGAAGGTTCTGCTGACATATTTGAGAATCACCCACTTGGCGTTGCTTAAATATTCAAGACTTATGAGCTGTATGCCCCACAGGGTAATGAAGCAGAAGCACTGATAAAGGCTGGTGACATCCACATGGTTCAGGAAAGACAGGAACAATGATGAATAGCTGCCGGTAATCAGCAGATTGGACATAATGCCCACTGCAAAAAGATCGTATGCCAGATATCTCTTTTCCTTAAGCAGGATGAACATAATAAAAGAGAATACGCTGACCAGAAGCATGAAGCCGGTAATAATCGCATTTACAATCTTTTCTTCGGCATCATGATGTGAGAAGCTTCTTAAATCCTGAAGTCTCATGTCAAGACGATAGTCCTGATCAGACTTTGCCCTGATGTACAGCTCGGTTCTGCCGTCCTTGTAATCAAGGAAATTTATAGGGAATGAGTAACCCGCTGAAGGAAATACCTTTCTGGCTCCTGATTTGAGGCCCGTATGCCACACTCTTGAAAGAGCCCCGTTGGGACCGATAACGTATACACTCAGGTATTTTACGAAAATATTGTTTACCGACAGGACAAGATTTCTTTCATCTGCGGATCTATTGATAATGGTCACGTGGTACCAGTAGGTTTTGTCCCCCACGTCTGGAAGAACCGAGCAGCTTGAAAGAATATCATCGCTGTCACGCCATTCATCCTCCGGAAGATCCCACGGCCATTCAACATTTTCCTGACCTTCCATATATTCAACATAGGAGTTTAGACGCACATTGACATTACTGTCCCTGATTACGTACCCGGAACGCTGTTCGGACAAAGTGTTTTCTTCATTCCAGTTATCTGCGGCAGCAATGGACAGAAATATCCCCAGCACAACAGAAAAGGAAATAAAAAAAGACCAGAACCTACGCATTAAAACTCCCTTAAATAATAAGTTGTCACCTGAGTTAAAGCATCAAAGAGATAAATACGAATATATGAATAAGATCACATTTTAGCAAATATATTTATATTTTTAAAGATTATTTGTGTAACAAATTAGCAACACCATATTTATAACTTTTCTTTTAAAACAACATTTTACTACTTAATGTTCTTTATATATGTTGTGTTTGGCAACATTATTGCAAAAATGTATCTTTATTTTTAACATTTTTTTAATCTATGAACACATGAAAATTTTTTCTGCCACTTTAAAAATTAAGTTTATCGCTGTCCATATTATGCCACCGACAGCCGGATCTGATTATAAAGATCTCATAAAAATACCTTTTTCCCGGCTGTGCTGAACGCACTCACACTTGAGAAAAATTTTATGTTTAGAAAATTTCTCATTCCTGTGTTAAAATTGCATCCAGTTTTGGAAGGTCCGACAAGACACTCCAAATGGTCGTTTTAATCAAAATCAACCAGATTCCGGATAAGCCTCTCACCATAAGTGACTTGAGGTTATTTTTGTTTATTAAGGATTTTTTATGTCAAATGTTGAAAAGACCGTACTGGTTATCAACTGTGGCAGCTCATCAGTAAAGTTTGCCATTATCAACCCTAACGACGGTCACGTATACTTAAACGGTATTGCCGAATACTTAAATTTACCAGAAGCAAGAATCGAATGGAGATTCGAAGGTCAGGAAAAGCAGAGCCAGGATTTAGGCAACAAGGCTGACCACGATATCGCCATCAGCTTCCTCAACAGCAATATTTTAGCTACCCGTCCGGATCTTCTTAAATCTCTCTGTGCCGTTGGTCATCGTATCGTGCAGGGCGGTGAACTCTACACCGAACCTACTCTAGTTACCGATGAAGTTGAAGCAGGTATTGAAAAGTGCATTCCGTTCGCACCTTTACACAACCCGGCTCACCTGATTGGTATCAGAGCAGCAAGAAAGGCTTTTGCAAACGTTCCACACGTGACCGTATTCGATACCGCCTTCCATCAGACAATGCCTCCTGTAGCATACAGATACGCAATTCCTGAAGAACTCTACACCAAGAACGGTATCAGACGTTACGGTGCTCACGGTACCTCTCACGGCTACGTTGCAGCTGAAGTTGCAAAGCAGCTGAACGCAGATCCTGAAAACTTCAACGTAATCACCTGTCACCTGGGCAACGGTGCTTCCGTTTCCGCAGTTAAGAACGGCAAGTGCGTTGATACCTCAATGGGTCTTACTCCGCTTGACGGTCTGGTTATGGGTACCCGCTGCGGTTCCATCGACGCTTCAGTTGTTTTCTTCATGTGTGACGTATTGGGTTACAAGGTTGAAGAAGTTCGTGAAATCTTCAACAAGAAGTCAGGTTTAATGGCTCTTTCAACCACCACTTCAGACTGGAGAGGCATCACCGAAGGTTATGAAAAGGGTGACGAAAAGTGCACTCTCGCTTTTGAAATGTTCTGCTACCGCTTAGCCAAGTACATCGCTTCATACTATGTTCCTTTAGGACATGTTGACGCCATCGTGTTCACCGGCGGCATTGGCGAAAACTCATACCTCATGAGAAAGCGTGTTGTTGAACTTTTACCTGAAGTATTCGGTGCCAAGCTTGATCTTGAAGCAAACAGCAAGGCTCGTGCATACCTTGGTGGCAGCGGTCCAATCCACTCTGCTGATTCAAAGGTTAAGATCGTTGTTGTTCCAACCAACGAAGAACTGGTTATTGCCCGCAGCGCTTTCAAGTTTGTAAAGTAATTCAGGCATCCAGGCCTTAAATACCTGAAGGTTAACCGGATTTTCCGGTTAACCTTTTTTTATTGTCTTATTGATTTTCCATGGTCTCAACGAACGGTACCGCCGCATATCCTTCCGCTCAAAAAAAAGACCTCATGATGTGACTCAAGAGGTCCATAATGACCTAGAAAATTATTTTCCTGACAGTTCAGCGGCAGGATTTATATAGGCCGCCTTGATTCCCGGAAGTACGGCTGAAACAAGAGCTATGAACACACATGACAATGCAGTCAGCAGTACCTCAATGTAATTTACTGATGACGGCACGTAATCCATAAAGTACGTTTCCGCCTTCAGGATTCTGATTCCCATAATATTCTCAATGAAGGCGATAACCTCCGTCAGATTGTGGGCAACAAGAAGTCCGAGCAGCACACCGAATATGGTTCCGTAAATTCCGCTGAACAGTCCCTGAACCATAAAGGTCAGCATGACCTGTACCCGGGAATACCCCATGGAAAGAAGTATGGCCACTTCACTTCTCTTTTCATTAACGGACATGACAAGACTGGATACGATATTGAAACAGGATACGACAACCACCAGAAACAGAGCCATGCACATCACGGTACGTATCATCTGAATGTCCCTGTAAAGCGGAGCCGCCTGATCCATCCAGCTGTGAAGTCCCATGGGGGTAGGAATGGAATTCACCAGCGGGGTAACGGCATTTCTTGCATCACTCAGAGAATGGAAGAAATCCGGAGTCTTGAGAAATATGCTGCCGGTCTGATCTTCCCTCATTCCCAGCAGATTACGGATTGTACTCAAATCAACATAGGCGATTACACTGTCAAGCTGACCGCCTATTCTGAATATTCCGGCAACTCTGCAGTTAACCCCCACCGGAGCACTGAGTGTTCCGTTGCTGTTGTTTTTGGTGATGAGCACTTCAACTGAATCACCTGCGGACACGTTCAGCTTTCTGGCAAGATCAAAACCAAGTATTATCTTCGGAGAATCGAACTCGCTGCCGTCAGGCTTCAGGGAACGCAGGGTAATGTTCTTATCCACCATGAATTCATCAATATTTATGATGTTTTTGTAATCTGAAGATTCTATGGCGGTAATCCGTGAGGAACGGTACTTGTTATCATGGTTAATCATGGCGTTAACCACCATTCCGGGCGTTGCGGCAAGAATCCGATCCTGTCCTTCAATCTTATGCACCACGTCTGCGGTATTGTCGAAATATCCGCTCAGCGAACGGACTTCCACAGAAGGCATCACCCCCAGAACCCTGTGGGCAACTTCCTTTTCAAAGCCGTTCATGGCGGACAGACCTATAATCAGTGAAGCCACCCCGATGGTAATACCGATAATGGATGCAATAGAAATAAAACCCGACATGATGGTTTTTTTCTTACTGCGGGAAAAATGTAAACCGACTTTTAATGGTAAAAACATATCTTATTTCACCTTAATCAGTCCGTCTGACATTTCACAGGTACGCTCAAATCTCTTTGCAAGTTCGCGATCATGAGTAACCACCAGCATTGAACAGTGGTTTTCCGCCCTGAGTTCAGTAAGAAGATCAAAAACTTCGCCGGCACTCCTGAAGTCGAGATTCCCCGTAGGTTCATCAGCAAGAATAAGCATAGGCTTGTTGGCTATGGCTCTGGCAATCGCCACTCTCTGACGTTCACCGCCTGAGAGCTCTGATGAACGGTGATTCATTCGGTGCCCCAGCCCTACGCGATCCAGAAGATATTTCACCCTTTCATCAATCTGAGCCTTGGTGTATTCCCCTGAGATCATCAGAGGGAAAGCCACATTCTCATATGAGGTGAAATCACTGAGCAGATGGTGGAACTGATACACGAAGCCGAGATGATGATTTCTGAAATAATCACGGGCTCTGCCGCTCATTTTGAACAGATTCTCTCCATTAAAATACACGTTGCCTCTGGTCGGCTTGTCAAGAGTTCCCAGAATATGCAGAAGAGTACTCTTGCCGGAACCTGAAGATCCGATTACGGCCACCATCTCGTCGGTATAAATATCCAGATCCACTCCCTTAAGCACATGAGTAACCACGCTGCTTTCAACATAATCCTTGCTGATTCCCTCAGCCTTCAATAATATTCTACGTTCATTATCAACACTCATGTTACTCACCTTATTCATAACGAAGTGATTCAACCGGAGACTGTCTGGCAGCTCTGACTGAAGGATATATTGTTATGGCAAAACTCAGGGCAATGGTCACAAGCAGAACCATCAGCACCTGCAGACCTTTTACCTGTACCGGAATGCCTACGCCGCCTGCGGCTATGTAAAGATTGATTCCCAGCACGTTCAGAATACTGTCAAGATAGGCTACGCATATCAGACCGAGAATCAGTCCCATGACTGAACCGATAATTCCGCTGATGGCGCCTTCAACGATAAATACCTTCATGATGGCGGACTGACTCATGCCCATGGTTCTCATTACCGCAATCTCAGGCACCTTGCTGCTGACCACCATGGCAAGTGAAGACAGCATGTTGAAAATAGCCACCATGATAATCAGGGCAAGCATCAGCCCCATCATTATTCTTTCCATGGCCACGCTCTGGAAAAACTCTCCGAGTTCCACGCGCCAGTCTTTCACTGTAAGTTTCGGATCAATTCTGCCGACTTCCTCAATGAAGCTGCCCACCTCGAAGGGATCGTCAAGCCATACTCTGAAACCAGATACCGTTCCCTGCTGCATATGGGTAAGTCTGCGCACGTCCTCAATATTCCCGAGAATCATGCCTGAACTCATGCCGCCGACTGAATATGCGCCGTTAACCGTAAAAAGTCTCTGAGACGGCACTCTGCCGAAAGGAGTGTACTTGACGTAAGACGCCGAAATAATGCGGAGTTCATCGTCAACGTTGTTTTTAAGCCTGTCCAGAACATCCCAGCCTACGATGATTTCAAAACTTCTCGGTACCAGACTCTTAAAGGATTTTGTTCCGGTTGAGGCTCTTACAAGATCAAAATCAGGATAATCCGCAGGATCAATACCGAACAGTGAAGCTCCGTATATACCGTTTCTGCCCTGAATCATCACGTCATCGGTTATCTGGGGAGCCACGGCCACAACACCTTTAATATCCCTGATTCTGCTTAAATCATAATCCTGCGCAATCATGTCCCTGTCCGTGGTAATCACTGCATGAGGAATTGATGACAGCAGACGATCCTTTAATTCTCCCTCGAGACCGTTCATTACGGAAACCACCACTATAAGAGCGGCCACACCCAGCATGATTCCAATCATGGAAAGCAGAGCTATGAACGTGGCGAAGCGATGATTTGACGAGGCAAAGGCATAGCGCAGGCCGATTGAAAGACTTAAAGGTCTAAACAGTTTCAACACAGACATGATGATATATCACTCAGTTAAAATTCAATTATTGAACCACTCACATCAGGAGACGTCAGAATATCCGTCCGATTACGGAATCCGTCACGGCATGACAGTCGCCGTAAACAGGTCACTGCGGGTTTTAAACGGCTGCCGCGGCGTTTTCATCTCTGATGAAGGGATACTGCGACAGTCTGTAATTATATCCTAAACAGTGTGAGTCAGAATGCGATTTTCGGTGTGTTTTGAAATAAAACTCCGTCCCGTAAACCTGCACCTCTCAAAACACAAAATCCCTTGCACATCTGTGCTTCGGGATTTTTCACTGTTATTTGACTTGAATTTTCCGGACGGATTCGGAATTTACTTCCAGCCAGTTACTTCTCTTAATCCGTCGGCTATGTCGGCAAGAGATCTGACGATTTTAACTCCGGCATTTTCCAGGGCGCGGAATTTCTCTTCCGCTGTTCCCTTTCCGCCTGCAATAATGGCACCGGCATGTCCCATTCTCTTTCCTTTAGGAGCTGTTGCACCGGCTATGTAGGCAACAACCGGCTTGGTTACGTGCTCTTTTATATACTGAGCCGCTTCCTCTTCGGCTGTTCCGCCGATTTCGCCGATCATCACGATGGCCTCGGTAGCCTCATCCTTTTCAAAAAGCTTGAGGATATCGATAAAGTTTGATCCCGGAATAGGATCGCCTCCTATACCCACACAGGTGGTCTGGCCGAAGCCTGCATCCGTTGTCTGCTTGATGGCCTCATAGGTCAGTGTACCGCTGCGTGACACGATTCCCACCTTGCCCTTCATGTGAATTGATGCCGGCATGATTCCGAGCTTGGCTTCACCGCTGGTAACAATACCGGGACAGTTAGGACCAATCATGGTGATGTCTGTACCTTCGAGACGTCTCTTTATCTGAAGCATGTCCAGGGTAGGAATCCCTTCGGTGATGCATACAATCAGCTTGATGCCGGCATCAATTGCTTCAAAAACCGCATCCTTGCAGAAAGGAGCAGGAACATAAATCATTGTGGCGGTGGCGCCGGTGGCGGCCACAGCTTCCTTAACGGTATTGAACACAGGCAGACCAAGATGAATCTGACCGCCCTTGCCCGGAGTGGTACCGCCTACAAGCTTGGTACCGTATGCGAGACACTGCTCAGAATGTGATGTTCCCTGAGAACCTGTAAAGCCCTGACAGATGGCTTTGGTTTCACTGTTTAATAAAATTGCCATTCCCTTCTCCTAACGTGCGCTCTTTACCGCAAGTTCAGCAGCTTCTCTTAGAGAATTTGCAGAAATAATATTAAGACCACTGGCATCAAGTTTTGCCAGTCCGGCAGGTGCCTGATTTCCTTCAAGTCTTACGACTACAGGTACGTTAACACCAACCTCTTCAACCGCACCGACAATGCCTTCGGCAATCAGGTCACAGCGTACGATACCGCCGAAGATGTTTACCAGAATGCATTTAACGTTCTTGTCGGACAGAATAATCTTGAAAGCTTCAACAACTCTTTCCTTAGTTGCGGTACCGCCGACATCAAGGAAGTTGGCCGGATTGCCGCCATAGGTCTTGATGATATCCATGGTACCCATGGCAAGACCGGCGCCGTTAACCATACATCCGATGTTGCCGTCCAGAGCCACGTAATTAAGATTTACGGACTGAGCTCTGGCTTCACGAGGATCCTGCTGTGAAGGGTCATCCATTGCCGCCAGATCCTTGTGACGGAAGAGTGCGTTGGAATCAATATTGATTTTTGCGTCCAGACATAAAAGCTGATTGTCACCAGTTACCACCAGAGGATTGATTTCAAGAAGTGACAGATCCTGTTCATGGAACATTCTGCTCATGCCTAAAAACATGGCTACAAACTGCTTGAACGCGTCACCGGAAAGACCCAGTCTGAAAGCCAGCTCTCTGCCCTGGAACGGCTGAGCACCACTTATCGGATCAATAACCACCTTGAAAATCTTCTCCGGAGTTTCGGCGGCTACCTTTTCTATTTCCATACCGCCTTCGGTTGAGGCCATGAACACCACACGGGCCTTTGATCTGTCGATTGTCGCACCGAGATAAAGCTCCCTGCTGATATCTGAACATGCTTCAACAAGCATTCGGGATACAGGCTGACCGCGTTCACCGGTCTGAACAGTAACAATGCGCTGTCCGAGCCATCTGTCTGCAAATTCACGGGCTTCGGCAGCTGTTCTGCAAACCTTAACCCCGCCAACCTTACCTCTTCCGCCGGTGTAAGCCTGACACTTGACCACAACCGGACTGCCGTTAAATTCTTCAAAAGCCTTTTCTACTTCAGAAGAAGTACTGCATACCGTATTTGCAGGAACAGGTAAGCCGTATTTTCTTAAAAGGTCTTTGGCCTGATATTCATGTAAATTCATTTTGTACACAACCTGTATATAAAAATGCCCTTCATTCCCGTCCGGTTCTTAACGACCGCTTTCGGCAAGATATATACCGCCAGTGACTTTTTCATAAAATAAAGATGTCATGGACGGATACTCCGCCCTGTCGTCTGGATACGGAAATGATTTTGTTATCTCTGAACTGTTCCGGCTGTTCAGAGCCGGAACTTCCTGACTCAACCACCGCGGCACGGGATGTGACATTGCACAGTCGGGTGCCTGCACGGTGTCCGCAGGCGTATAAGTTCGGACCGCTCGCGTCCTACTCTTCTTAGGTTTAGGTATCAACACCAAGATATTGCAGAATCAACACCGGTCTAATCACGGAATTTCCGCATAATCACGGAAACTGAAACGGATTAATGAACGATGTATCAAACTAGCGTCAATTATAGCTATACACATCACAAATTTAAAGTCAAAGATCAATAATAAATTAATGATTCAACTGATGACGCCGGTTACTGAACCGACAATTTGAGAACGGTTGTTCCGGACGCAAAAAACGGCAAAATACAAAATGACAGCGTTATCATTTAAATATTTTTGTTTTTGAACGTTTTAAATTATGTCAAATGCTTTCATTATGGTTATAATAGTAACAGTTTTTTGACGAATGGCTATATACATAATATTAATAACTGTCCGCCACGAAAAGATTTATGAAGGAGTATAATATGTCCGAAGTGACTAATCAGAAAGTTGCTATTCTCAATATTCCGGGTTTGGATCCGATTGAACTTCCCATTCTGAAGGGAACAGAAGGTCCGGAAGTAATTGATGTGAGAGCGCTGGGTTCTCACGGTTACTTTACTTATGACCCAGGCTTTGTTTCTACAGCCTCATGTAAATCAAAAATCACCTTTATCGATGGTGAAAAAGGTATTTTACTTCATCGCGGATACCCTATTGCTCAGCTTGCGACACAGACTGACTACCTGCAGGTATGCTACCTTCTGCTCAACGGTGATTTACCGAATGCTGAACAGTATGCCAACTTCAAAAAGCGTGTAACCTACCACACCATGGTTCACGAACAGATTAATTCCCTGTTCAAGGCCTTCCGTCGTGATTCACACCCAATGGCCATCATGTGCGGTATTGCCGGTGCGCTTTCTGCGTTCTACCACGACAATCTGGACATTTACGATCCTGAACACAGAGAACTTACCGCATTAAGACTTATCGCCAAGATGCCTACCCTGGCAGCCATGGCCTACAAGTATTCCATCGGCCAGCCGTTCATGTCTCCAAAGAACGACTTAAGCTATGCAGGAAACTTCCTCCACATGATGTTCGCAACTCCATGTGAAGAGTACGTGGTTAACCCTGTAATTGAAAAAGCCCTCGATCGTATCTTCATTTTACATGCAGACCACGAACAGAACGCTTCAACCTCATCAGTTCGTCTTGCTGGTTCATCAGGTGCAAATCCATATGCGTGTATCGCAGCCGGTATCGCTTCACTCTGGGGTCCGGCACACGGCGGTGCAAACGAAGCATGCTTAAGAATGCTTGAACGTATCGGCACAGTTGATCGTATTCCTGAATTCATTGCCAAGGCAAAGGATAAGAAGGATCCGTTCAGACTCATGGGCTTCGGTCACCGTGTTTACAAGAACTACGATCCGAGAGCCACCGTAATGCGTGACACCTGCCATGAAGTTCTCAAGGAACTCAACATCAAGGATCATCCGATTCTCGACGTAGCCGTAGAACTCGAAAGAATCGCACGCAGTGATGAATACTTCATTGAACGCAAGCTCTACCCTAACGTAGACTTCTACTCAGGTATCATCCTTAATGCAATCGGTATTCCAACCAACATGTTTACCGTAATCTTTGCTCTGGCAAGAACCATCGGCTGGATCACCCACTGGATTGAAATGAACGAAGAAGCTGATTCACGTATCGGCAGACCTCGTCAGATCTACATCGGCAGTCCAACCAGAGACGTTCGCCCTATAAATGAACGTGAAGCATGTCCTAAGAAGTTCTAAGATACAGACTTCATACCTTTGACTGAACAGGGTGCGTTACGCAGGTATCGCACCCTGTTTTTTTGAATAAGGCTCCGGCCTGAAGCAATTTGAGATATCAGACTGAGACACTTATCTGAATATTCTATATACTGTCACCATTATCCGGAAATAAACAGATTAGGCACCGAACTCATGATTCCTGTAACAGAAGCCGAAGTTTTACGTATAGCCAGAGACCTTCTGTCTAAAGGTGAAAAGGTAAGCATCAATAAAATCAGGGCCGTACTGGGGCACGGCTCCTATTCCACCATTATGGAAATACTTGACCGTAACGGTATAAAAACAGTCAAGACCAGAATAAGCCGGAACTCAGACAGTTCGGCCGACGGGGAAAGACTTGAGGTACTCCGGCAGCTTCAGAAAACCATTATCAAGGAACAGTGTCACAATGAGTCTCTTAAAACCAGACTGCATCAGCTCAGAGACACATCTGTCATCGAAAACATAGTACTGCTTAATCTGGTTAAAACCATACTGGTAAAACATCTGTCACCGGACAGTGAAATCATCCGTTTTCTACCTGAAGATGAAATCAAATGGAAATTCCTCAAACAGCACGGAGATTTTGCCAGAACCACTGTAGAAAACATGGAACGGATGCTCATAGAAGACTTTATAAAGAACCTTCAGACACTGAAAAACAACGTACATGAACTGCATCTCAACGGAGACTACCAGAGTCTCACCAATATTGAGAAAATGCTCAAGGATTTACTGAACAGGAGCCGAAATGACGGGGTTTACAACTACTGAAATAGATCTGGCCATCAAGAATCTTCAGGCAACAAATCAGAAGATCTCAACCATAAACATGAGAAAAATACTCGGACGCGGTTCATATGGCACCATTCAGAAAATATTAAGACAGAAAGGCTATCTGGACGCTTCTGATAAATTCAGTCTGAATGAGACCGAAGAAACCGGCACGGAGCATAACAGCCTCGTTTCACAGGATCCGGAAACCGGAGAACTTCCCACCGGAAGTCCGGGGGTGGAATCACTTATTTCCGACGCCCAGAAAACATTAACCAGACTTCGCAGGGAAAACCTGAAACTTAACGATGAAATAAACCGTATGGAAACCGAAGTGACCGCCCCGTTAAACGAATACCAGGCCATACTTAAATTCATCAACAACAGGTTCTTTCAGGGAGCTTACCCTGAAATCCCGGAAGACCTGCTGATAATCCTCAGAGAGCTGATTTTAAGAACCAGACCTAAACTCGGCATTCTTCACAACGATAAACTGGAATATTATCGCGATGATGCGGACAGAATTCTCAGGGCTATTCTCCTGGGCAGAAATCTTTAAGACGCGCTCAGACACGTTTCTACCGCAGAATCGACGCATAAACAATGAGGCCCCGGTTTTATCCGGGGCCTCATTTATTTATCTAGAAGATACTAGAGAATTAGAGAGAGTTCTTAGAACCTAATTCTTCGAAAGCTTCCTGTAAACGAGCGATCATACCTTCCTGACCCTTACGTAACCATACGCGTGGATCGTAGTACTTCTTGTTAGGAGCGTGTTCACCTTCTGGGTTGCCTAACTGACCCTGTAAGTAAGCTTCCTTATCCTTGTAGTAGTTTAATACACCACTCCAGGTAGCCCACTGAGTATCGGTATCGATGTTCATCTTAACTACACCATAGCTAACTGCATCACGGATATCCTGAGCAGCAGAACCTGAACCGCCGTGGAATACGAAGCTTAATGGCTTAGCACCTTCAGCAAGACCTAACTTCTTAGCTACATAAGCCTGTGAATCACGGAGGATGGTTGGCTTGAGCTTAACGTTACCAGCCTGGTAAACACCGTGTACGTTACCGAAAGAAGCAGCGATAGTGAAGTTAGGGCTGATCTTGCTTAAACGTTCGTAAGCGTAGTAAACGTCTTCTGGCTGAGTGTAGAGAGCTGATTCATCCTTACCAGAATTATCAACACCGTCTTCTTCACCGCCGGTGCAGCCTAATTCTAATTCAAGGGTCATGTCAATCTTAGCCATACGTTCTAAGTACTTGCAGCAGAGGTCGATGTTGTCCTTTAAAGATTCTTCTGAAAGGTCGATCATGTGAGAAGAGAATAAAGGTACGCCGTGTTCAGCGTAGTACTTTTCACCAGCGTCGAGAAGACCGTCGATCCATGGGAGGAGCTTCTTAGCGCAGTGGTCGGTGTGCATAATTACAGGAACACCGTAAGCTTCAGCAACGTTACGAGCGTGTAAAGCAGCAGAGATAGAACCTAAAACCTGAGCCTTCTGACCTTCAAGCTTTAAACCCTTACCAGCGATGAACTGAGCACCGCCGTTAGAGATCTGAACAATTACTGGAGCCTGAGCTACGCGAGCAGCTTCGATAACAGCGTTGATAGAATCAGTACCTACACAGTTAACAGCTGGAATTGCAAAGCCGTTTTCTCTAGCAACTGCAAAAACCTTGTTTAAATCTTTACCAGCGATAACGCCTGGCTTTACAACGTCTAAAATCTTAGTCATTTAGATAATTTCCCAATATATATATTGATTTATAAAATAAAGCAGAAGCGGGAGGATATTTATTCCTCCCGTTCATTTTTAAAAATTAAGCCTTTTCAGCTGCACGCTTTTCAAGGATTTCTACAGCTGGAAGCTTCTTGCCTTCAACGAATTCAAGGAATGCACCACCACCGGTAGAGATGTAAGAGATCTTGTCAGTTACACCGAACTTCTGGATAGCGTTGATGGTATCACCACCGCCAGCGATTGAGAATGCATCGCTTTCAGCAATAGCCTTAGCCATTTCTTCAGTACCCTTAGCGAAGTTGTCGAATTCGAATACGCCAACCGGGCCGTTCCAGAGGATGGTCTTGGCATTCTTGATGATTTCAACAATCTTAGCGGTGCTCTTAGGACCGAAGTCGAAAATCTTGTCGTCAGCAGTAACGTCAGCAACGTCCTTGATTTCAGCAGCTGCGGTTTCGCTGAATTCCTTACCGGTTACAACGTCGATAACTTCAGGAATAGTGGTCTTGCTTGCGATATCCTTAGCAGTATCAACGAGATCTGGTTCATATAAAGAACCGCCTACGTTCTTGCCTTCAGCAGCGATGAAGGTGTTAGCGATACCACCGCCAACGATGATCTGGTCAGCAATCTTAGCTAAAGAGTATAAAACTTCGAGCTTGGTTGAAACCTTAGAACCGCCAACGATAGCAACCATTGGTCTTGCTGGGTTGTCCATTGCCTTGCCTAAAGCATCAAGTTCTGCAGCAAGGAGAGGACCTGCACATGCGATAGGAGCAAACTGAGCAGCACCGTAAGTGGTACCCTGAGCACGGTGAGCAGTACCGAAAGCATCCATTACGAATACGTCGCAGAGAGCAGCGTACTTCTTGGCAAGAGCTTCATCATTCTTCTTTTCACCCTTGTTGAAACGGCAGTTTTCTAAAACAACCAGTTCGCCTTCCTTTACGTCAACAGGAGTATCAAGATAATCCTTAACGAGACGTACCGGACAATCCATGTGATCCTTTAAGTAATCAACTACAGGCTTTAAAGAGAATGCTTCATCGTATTCACCTTCAGTTGGTCTACCGAGGTGAGAGGTAACCATAACCTTTGCACCGTGTTCAAGAGCGTACTTAATGGTTGGCATGGTAGCGGTAATACGCTTGTCAGAAGCAACCTTACCATCTTTTACAGGTACATTAAGGTCGGCACGGATTAATACTCTCTTACCGGCTAAGTCTAAATCTGTCATCTTGATAACTGACATATCAAAGTCCTCATTTTATTAAGACAAAAATAACAAAAAAACTACCGATGACTTTTAATCACCGGTCAACAATTCAGGTGCCGTACATAATACGGTCACAACCCCATATTTGAAACGGTTCCGGTTCACATCACCGGGAAACAGCTTTTCTCAAACCGTTCAAAATCATAATTTACGCCATTTCACTGAAGAAGTGCCGGAGTTTGAGACACATTAACATCAGTACTTTGTAAATACGTGCTAATTGTACTACTTTTTATGAAAACTGTCTTTTAAAAAATTTCTATAGGACTCATCTTCACCGTTTTTTGGTTTGCCCGGCCGTATTTTTTAATTAACCGCCATTCATCATGCAGTACAACAGTCTAAAAAACAATCAAAATAGTAATACATATCTTAAAATTTATCAATCTATTTTCAAGCAGATTTGCTTATATGTTCAACCTTTACGACAGCAGTCTCCGGTCTTCTGCTTTTCCATATCCTAAAACATGAACCGCCGCCGGAATACACCGACGACGGTTCTGTCATAAAAAATCTGAATTATCGTAATTCAGAGCCCCGTACCGAATTACTTCAGAATGGTCTTAGCCTTGCTTACGGCATTTTCAACGGTAAAGCCGAAGAGCTTGAACAGCTGATCTGCAGGAGCTGATTCACCGAAGGTATCCATACCGAGAATTACTCCGTTGAGACCTACGTACTTGTACCAGAAATCACTGATACCGGCTTCAATAGCCATACGTGCGGTAACTGATGAAGGCAGAACAGATTCCTTGTATTCAGGACTCTGCTTATCAAACACTTCGGTACATGGCATTGATACCACGCGAATCTTCTTGCCTTCAGCTTCAAGAGCTTCTGCAGTCTTCATGGCGAGCTCTACTTCGGAACCGGTTGCGATGATGATTAAATCAGGATTTTCGCTGCCTGACTTGAGAACATAACCGCCCTTCTTGACATTTGCAAGCTGTTCCGGAGTTCTGTCCATCTGAGCGAGACCCTGACGTGAGAAAATAAGAGCACTTGGAGTCTGCTTTGATTCAATGGCCTGCTGCCATGCAACTGCTGATTCAACCTGGTCACATGGTCTCCAGGTGTTCAGATTCAGGCTTATTCTCAGAGTTGAAATCTGTTCTACAGGCTGATGGGTAGGACCGTCTTCACCGAGACCGATGGAGTCGTGAGTGAATACGTAGATTACAGGTAACTTCATGAGAGAACTCATTCTTACCGCATTCTTTGCATATTCCATGAACATCAGGAAGGTTGCACCGTAAGGCTTGAAACCGCCGTGGAGGTATACGCCGTTCATGATGGCGCTCATACCGAATTCACGTACACCGTAGTGAATGTAGTTACCTGACGCATCATCAGCGGTAACAGACTTTGAATTACGGTTGAAGGTCAGATTGCTTGGTGCAAGGTCAGCTGAACCGCCTAAGAATTCAGGCAGTACGTCGCTGTAGGCATCAAGTGCGTTCTGACTGGCCTTGCGGCTTGCGATCTTGGCAGGATTTGCCTGTAATTCACGGATATAGGCTTCTGACTTTTCTGTCCAGTCTGCAGGAAGTTCGTGATTCATGCGACGGATGAATTCAGCGGCAAGTTCCGGGTACTTGGCCTGATACTTGGCAAAAAGTTCATTCCATGCGTTTTCCTTTTCAGCACCGGCTTTCTTTGCGTCCCAGGCTTCGTATACTTCAGCAGGAACTTCGAAAGGACCATACTTCCAGCCGAGGTTTTCCTTGGCAAGAGCGATTTCAGCATCACCGAGAGGTGAACCGTGACACTTTTCGGTACCCTGCTTGTTAGGAGAACCGCAGCCGATCACGGTCTTGCAGCAGATGATACTTGGCTTGTCGGTAACCTTCTGAGCTTCCTTTACTGCAGCTTCGATGGCTGCGCTGTCATGGCCGTCAACCTTCTGAACGTGCCAGCCGTATGCTGCGAAACGGGCAGCTGTATCTTCTGCGAACCAGCCTGAAGTGTTACCGTCGATGGAAATGCCGTTGTCATCCCAGAAAGCGATAAGCTTGCCGAGCTTTAAGGTACCTGCCAGTGAACATGCTTCGTGAGAAACACCTTCCATCAGACAGCCGTCGCCCATGAATACATAGGTGTAATGGTCAACAATATTCAGACCGTCGCGATTGAACTGAGCTGCAAGCACCTTTTCGGCAAGAGCCATACCAACTGCATTGGTGATACCCTGACCTAAAGGACCGGTGGTGGTTTCAACACCTTCGGCGTAGCCGTACTCAGGATGACCTGGAGTCTTTGAATGTAACTGTCTGAAATTCTTCAGGTCTTCAATTGAAAGATTGTATCCGGTTAAGTGAAGCAGAGAATAAAGAAGCATTGAGCCATGGCCGTTTGACAATACGAAACGATCACGGTTAACCCACTTAGGATCAGCAGGATTGTGATTTAAAAAGTGACGCCATAATACTTCCGCAATATCAGCCATACCCATAGGTGCACCTGGATGACCTGAGTTGGCCTTCTGGATAGCATCCATACTTAAGGCTCTTATAGCATTTGCCAATGTTTTGTTGGACAACATCTCATACTCCATCTTTCGATCTGAAAAAGTTTACCTCTAAAAACTGGTGACTGTTTAACGCCATACACCAATAATCAGGCAAGCAGAATTAGAAAATTACCAAATTTACAGCAGGTAATAATTTTTCATGCATTATGCCATTATGACAGTCTTAAATCAATTTAATATTGCCACAGTGGATGAATAACTCAAATTTCCTGCCGGTTTCATGTATAAAAAATACTGTATTTGTGAAATACATCCATATGACGGCTGAACAGCATTTCTGACAGTCTTAAAATTTACCGCGGCAGACACTTAAAACAAAAGCGGACAGAACGCCACCGCTCCGTCCGCACATTCTTAAACCCGCGGGCTTAAGGGTTGTTGAACATGATTGATCTTATTACGAAATGCTTGTTGAGACGTGGAGAAAGACAGGTGTTTGTTTCCACGACGTTTTCATTCAGCCAATTCATTTCGTGAAGAAGTTCCTCGTCAGTAAAAACAAAACCCTCCGGAAGCATCAGCAGCCCCTTGTTGTTGTATATTTTCCCCTTGAACACATATTCACGGCCGCTTGATAAATCTGAAACCTTCTTGCTTATAAGGGCATAGAGTGAACTGTCATATTCACTGAGCTCCCTGGCGAGACTCTTTGTATAGTCAAATCCGATAACGTTGTCGGAATAACCGAAGAAATAGTTATTGGAATTTCCCCTGCTGTCAGCGGCTATACTCTCCACCAGAGTACTGAAAATAACGGAAGGGTCATAGAAGTATTTACCGAGAATGGTTCCGTTCTTGTTTTCAGCCCCCTTAACCATGAGATCAAAGTAATAAAGATTATTGTCAACGGCATATCTGCACCACTTGCACGGAGAGTTCGTACCGTCAAGAACCTTGATGTTGTACTTTTTGAGGAATCTGGTTATGTCACTGAAATTCTGTTCTTCGGTATTATCCTGATTAAGCCATAGCACATACAGCTTCTTCTCGGCGAAGGCGCGTTCAAGGCCAAGTGCAAAGGCATTGATGTTGCGTTTCTCGTAGGTACTGCAGCTGTTGGCGATATACCCGATATTGCCCTGCTGAAAATCCTTTGAAATATCGTGTCCGCTTCCCTTGCTGTCGTACATCATGTAACGCAGTTCCTCTTCGGAATTCTTGTTCTTGCCCAGAAATATTCCGGAAATGAAGCCTGCCATGTACTTGGACACATAAGTCTTATCCGTATACGAAACAACGTTGCTGTCCGAAACCTCTATGCTGCTTACGAAAAATTTGACGTCGCTGAAACGTCTGAAGATATTTCCCAGAGCATTATTCATTTCAAAACCGCTGAGGAATACGTATCTGGCGCCTTCGGCGTAGGCATTGTTCACGATTTCCTCAAGACGGCGGTAGTCACTGCCGACACCTTCAATCACGTTTATTTCCATCTGCGGATATCTTTTGAGGGTGGAAATGAAGCCATGAAGATTGATATACTCGATTGACTTCGGTTCAAGATTGTTTGATTCGATGTAATACAGCTTCTTGACCTTGCTGGCTCCTTCAAGAACATTCCTCTGCAGAATGGCTGAACTTGAGCCGAAACTAAAATTGTTTACTGAGAAAAGCACAACCACTGATACGATGACCAGAAACAGAAAAATAAATAAAATTAAGCCTGCTATATCTTGATTCTTGCTTCTCATAGATGTTCCAATACCGCCCCTTCAACAAACCAGTCCATTGAAAAAATATCGTTAGGTTCATCCTGCAGCGAATAACCCTTGTCCAGACGCAGACGATGTTCATTGTCATACAGCGGACCGGAGAAGATATTATCGTTATTGGCAATCATGAATCTGTACAGAGCCAGATCCAAGAGCTGCATGGTATTAGGAGGAATAATCCCTTCGTTAAAATTGGTTATCCTTACAGTACCGGTGCTTACGTCCAGCAGATAATTACCGGATTCAAAGGAATTGGTAACTGTTCTAGAAAGTACGCGGCTGAAGAAGCCTCGATAGTCAACCTGAACGCTGGCGATGTTACTTAAAAAGTACTTGTTGGCAAAATCCTTGTCATATCTGATGCAGTAATACATCTTCTGCTCGCAGAAATCGTCCACGGTGATATCGGTGTAGTCCGCAGTCATTATGCGGGCATCCGGATTTCTCTTCTGAGCCTCAATCAGCTGGCTGTACTGAATGTTTTCATTCTTGCTCTTGAGAACTATCACCTTCACGATACCGTTCTTCTTGTATTTTCTTACTCCCAGAGTAAAGGCGTTTATGTTGCGGTACGCATCCTCGTTCAGTTCGGAAACCACGAAGAAGTTTTCAGAGGTTTCGGTATTTACGGTAGCTGCAATGATGCCGCTCAGATAGTACACCTGATACTGATGAACCTTGAAGGTAATCAGCTTGTCGCTCTTTTCAAGATTTCTGTCATACGCACTGACAAAATACACATTCTTGGTATTGTCATACTTTTTCACGGCAGTATTGATGCATTCATTGAGAGCCGGAGACGGCGAAACGATAATGGACACATCCCGTGATATGTATTCCCTGATAAGATCCATGCATTCCTCGTTATTGGAAATCTCATCAACGGCATATGCCTTTATTCCCAGACGGGAGGTTACCTCGAGAAAATCATTAAGACGGTATTTGTCGTCAGCATGCTTTTCCTTAGGCAGAAGATAAATGGCCTGATATTCCTTTCTCGGAATCAGGCTGTCAGTAATTTCGACATTTTTCGGAGAAACGTCATAGAAATAGATGGACAGCCCCGTAAGAAGAGCTACCACCACACAGGCTACGACGGTCCACAGCAGAAGAACATTTTTATATTCTTCATTATCTCCAGTCTTCAAAAATTTTATCCTCACCTAAGATTCTTTCAAATTCAGCCAGCGGCAGCGGTGCTGAATAATAATATCCCTGACAGTATTCACATCCCAGATCCCTGAGAATATTTTTCTGATCAATGTTTTCGACGCCCTCCACCAGACTGTGGATACCAAAATGCTTGGTTATCTGAATAACATCACTCACCAGCATTACGTCAGGTGAATTGCGGTTGTTCACATCTATCTTGTCCACAAATGACTTATCAAGCTTGATGGTATCAAACGGATAAAGAGAAATGTTTGACAGACATGAATATCCAGTTCCGAAATCATCCATGGAAAGCTTGAAACCAATCTTCTTCAGCTCATTCAGAATTTCCAGAACCGTGTCCTGACTGTCAATGGTTGATGATTCAGTGATTTCAATGTCTATGTATCGGATGATGTCCTCGTATCCCCTGATACGCTCCTTAAGATCCCTTAACAGATTAGGGTTACGGAACTGAACCTGAGAGAAATTAACGGATATAGGCACCAGTCTGTACCCTAAATCCTTCCATTTCTTCAGCAGATCAAGGATGGACACGAAAATAAAATTATCTATGTTGGCAATTGAACCGTTCTTTTCAAAAACCGGTATAAACTGTCCCGGAGGCAGCAGACGCTGCAGCTTGTAGTTCCACCTGATCAGCGCTTCGGCACCTGACAGTCTGTTGGTATTAAGATCATACTTAGGCTGCAGGTACACCAGAAATTCACCGTTATAGATGGCGGGAATAAGCTCCTTCTCCAGATTGTTCTGACGGATAATCTCCTCCTGCATTTCAGGTACGAAGAAGACTATCGAATTCTGGGAAACATTCTCATCCTCATGGTCATACAGGGCTATACTGCACTTGTCCATGATGTCGTCGATGTTTGACGGCATTGATGAAGCCGTAAAGCTGCAGACACCGGCCTTGAACAGTGAACGGTACTCGATACCATCAATGGACTGGGCACTTGCGAACAGTTTTCTCAGAATTATCTCAACTTCTGATTTGCTTTCCGCTCTGATAATGGCGTAATAGCTGTTGTTACCCTTATAAGGAGTGAATGAGGAGTTTTCCATGTGCTTCATGCATGAAGCCAGCTTCTGCTCGAAACGATTGGTTATTTCTGTACCATAAAGATTATGTAGGATGTGGAAATTACTGATGATAACCGTAGCCAGATAATATTCTTCTATTTTGTTCTGATAGGTTGATTCGTAGACTTCTTCGTAGTTGGCTCTGAGATTTACTCTGTTTGGAAGGCCGGTGAATTCATCAAAATAAGCCAGGTTGTATACTTTCTTTCTGTTGCTTTCCACCGTATATTCGTAATAAACAAGGAGGATTGTAAGAATGACCATGGTACCTATAATCAGGAAGCCGAACATGGTCATAATGGCTCTTATCTTGTCATCCAGCTCCGACGCCGGAATCATGTATACGAAACTCCATCCGTCATAAGGAAGCTTGATAATGGACATGTAGTGAGCCGGCAGACCGTTCCCCTGAAATACGTACAGATTGTCTATTACCTGATTCTGAATCTGCTTCTGACGGATACTGATGTTGTTTTTTTCCCTGGCGCTGTCCAGCAGTTCCCTTACAGTGTATTTCGGAAGCAGGCGGTTCTGAGTCTTTTCGTTGATATGCACGACGTCGTACATGTTGTACAAGAGGAAGCTCAGGGAGGAATTAACCCCGTCGTTGTACAGGGTATACTTATTGAAGTATCTTATCAGCTCGTCACCAGTGGCCTTTATGTACAGAGCATAGCGGACATAACTCTGATTCACGTACACGGGAACGGCAATCAGAACGTCGTAATTGCCGCCGTACTTGGACACGGTAACAGTTACCACGGTCTTTCCCACATAAATCTTCTTTAATTTGGCAATATCCTGATCATCAAGTTTGAAACCGTACAGAACTTCACCCTGAAGATCGGTAATACCTATGTCGAGGAATCCTGATACTCTGGTGATGTCGTTGATTGTTTCCGCTGTTCTGGCGGAACCTATGTAATCACCTTTGGATATGCTTTTTGAAATACTCAGAGAGGCAAGATTGAGAACGCTTATAATACGGTTGAAATTGTGATTGACGGCTTCAAGTTCGCCCTTTGACTTCAGCACTATCTGCTGTTTGAGCGCGCTGACCATGATTTCTTCAATCTTGTATTTATAGACAAAAGAAACCGAAATCATGGTGAACACCAGCACCACGATTATAAACAGTGACTGTCTGTAGTTTTTTAATTCAGCGAACCTTCCGATCATTTAAAATTTTTTTTCTTTGTTCTTTATAATATTATTAACAGGAATCTCCAATCCGTGCATCAAATTCCCGTATGTATTTGTACATGTCACCTGTACCTGCTTTCCGTCAATGCCGTTGCCGCACAGAAAACCGTCTGCCCTGAATTATCATGAACACCATGAAAAAAACATCAGTATTTCACGACTGTCTTCTGGCACGTCAATCCGGATATCAGATCCCTTTACGGAAAACGCGTTATTTACAACATCCTCACGCCTAGAATACATTATATTTTTAATAAATAATCTGATTTAAGATACATTTATTCAAAATAATTAAAAAATTCATACGAATACAGACTATTTCGTCACCGATAAACGACTATTTTTCCCATATTGGAAAAAATAATTTTTATGTTACAATGAGCGAACGTCAGAGGACTGCGCTCCTCCGGCGTCACAAAAGGAAGAACAGTTCCGGTTTTTACCCGAACAGACATCTTCCGAATAATTAAAAAATTTTTATCTTCAACTAAACAAAGAAAGAAATGCAATAAGCCTTTACATGTCTTCATCTTTTTTTAGGCAGACCGTCAGGACTGCTTCCAGACTTTCCCGCAGGGAAATTCAGAAAAATGAAGTTTCATAAAACGGAATGCCGTATCGTAAAGACAGAAAACAACAACGCACTTTGCATAAACTTTAAATAAGTAATAAGGACCCATCATGTCATATTTATTTACTTCAGAATCAGTATCTGAAGGACATCCTGATAAAATTGCCGATCAGATTTCTGATGCGGTACTGGATGAAATTCTCAAACAAGACAAATTTGCTCACGTAGCATGTGAAACCTTTATTAAGACCGGTATGGTTCTCGTAGGCGGCGAAATCTCAACTACCGCCTGGGTAGACATTGAGGCTCTTGTAAGAAAGGTTGTATGCGACATCGGCTATAACCATTCAGATATGGGATTTGATGCCAACTCCTGCGCCGTGCTGAATGCCATCGGCAAACAGTCTCCAGACATCAATCAGGGGGTTTCACGTGAAAATCCAAAGGATCAGGGTGCCGGTGACCAGGGGCTGATGTTTGGTTTTGCCTGTGATGAAACCGACGTGTTCATGCCGGCTCCTATTACCTATGCGCACCGTCTGATGAAGAGACAGGCTGAAGTACGTAAGAACGGCACTCTCAAGTGGCTCCGTCCTGATGCAAAGAGCCAGGTAACCTTCGTTTACAATGACGACGGTTCAATCGAAGGTATCGACACCATCGTTATTTCAACACAGCATGACGAAACAGTTACCAACAAGGAAATTCATGAAGGTGTCCGTGAAGAAATCATTAACAAGGTAATCCCTGAAAAGTGGCTTACCGCCAACACCAAATACTTCATCAATCCTACCGGTCGTTTCGTAATCGGAGGTCCTATGGGCGACTGCGGTCTGACCGGCAGAAAGATCATTGTTGACACCTACGGCGGCTACGCCAGACACGGCGGTGGCGCATTCTCAGGCAAGGATCCGTCAAAGGTGGACAGAAGTGCCGCCTATGCGGCAAGATACGTTGCCAAGAACGTGGTAGCGGCAGGTCTTGCCAAGAAGTGTGAAATTCAGGTTTCATACGCAATCGGTGTTGCCGAACCAGTATCACTCTCAGTAAACACCTTCGGTACCGGTATCATTTCTGAAGCCAAGCTTGTGGATATCATCAGAAAGACTTTTGACCTGAGACCTTACGGTCTTATTGAAATGCTCAATCTCAAGAGACCTATCTATCTTCCAACCGCAAGTTACGGTCACTTCGGTCGTGAAGAATTCCCTTGGGAACAGATCGACAAGGCTGAAGTACTCAGACATCTGGCTAAGTAAATCTTAAATACCTGAAATTAACATGGGGCGGATAACCGCCCCATGTTTTTATTACAGGTTCCGAAAATAAATTCACTCGCAGAGACCATCTTCCGCAGAGTTTCCGATCTACTGCTCAATTTTCCTGAAACAGCGTGATTCCATGTCAGTCATGAATACAGCACCGCTGATTACGTCTTCCGTAAGAAACAAAAAAAGTGTCCGCACACGTCCAGACACTTTTTCTTAATACGTCGTTACTAAAACTTACTTCTTAAGGTAAGCGTTTACGTTGTTTTCGATTCTGGCAAGCAGGTCACTGTCAGATGACTTTTCAAGCTTTTCACCGATAATGTTTTCGTAAAGTTCAAGATAACGTTCAGAAATTGAATTTACGATTTCCGGAGTCATTTCAGGAACCTTCTGACCTTCCTTACCCTGGAAGCCGTTGCTCATTAACCATTCACGTACGAATTCCTTTGAAAGTTGCTTCTGAGGTTCACCCTTGGCAAATCTTTCTTCATAACCGTCCTTGTAGAAGTAGCGGCTTGAATCAGGAGTATGGATTTCGTCCATCAGATAGATTTCACCGTTGTAGGTACCGAATTCGTACTTGGTATCAACGAGGATAAGACCTCTCTTTTCAGCAATTTCAGTACCGCGCTTGAAGAGAGCAAGAGCATACTTTTCAAGAACAGCATATTCTTCAGGAGTTGCAAGACCCTTGGCAAGAATTTCTTCCTTGGAAATGTCTTCATCGTGAAGACCTAATTCAGCCTTGGTGGTTGGAGTGATGATTGGTTCAGGGAACTTCTGATTTTCTCTCATGCCTTCAGGAAGCTTAACACCGCAGATTTCACGAACACCGCTCTTGTATGCTCTCCATGAACTGCCGCAGAGGTAACCGCGAACAATCATTTCAATAGGGAAACCCTTACACATAACACCAACAGTTACCATTGGATCCGGAGTTGCCAGTTTCCAGTTAGGACAGATATCTGCAGTTGCGTCAAGGAACTTGGCGGCAATCTGATTCAGAACCTGACCCTTGAATGGAATTCCTTCAGGGAGAATAACGTCGAAAGCGGAAATTCTGTCTGTAGCAACCATTACCAACTTTTCATCGTTGATATTATAAACATCACGAACCTTGCCGTGATAAACACTCTTCTGTGAAGGAAAAACAAATTCGGTATTAGTTAATGCTGAAGCCATAATTTATAACTACCTATTCAATCAAAACACGGAGTCTTATCTCAACTCGATGATAACGACACCAGATAAAAAAGAGACCATACGGTAATACTGTCTGAGTATTCTTCATAGGCTTTTTCCGGAAAAACCGGGCCATCCGGACTTCCGACCGAACAGTCATCCGGGACGGTATTCCTCTGACCTATGACGGGTACCCGTCACTTCCCTATATTAATAGGTGATAGTTTATTCTTTTTCAATTTGCATATCAAGTTCAAATATAGACATCCGACTTAACAAAAAGCCACCGTATAAAAACGGCGGCTTCACGAATGTCACTGCTGTCCGAAGTCCTGATACGGACTTCGGACCAGGCATGAATATTCTTTTTAAACAGCCTTCTGCGCAAGAACGCTGATGTTTTCCTCGGCAAAGCTGTCAGTTTCGACCATCTTGAGTATTTCAGCTTCAGAATAGCTTTCATGATAAACAACCACATAGCTGGTATCACCTGGCTTGAGGAAATGAGTTTCACCGTATTCTGTGTAACGGGTGGCACCGATGCTTATCAGAGCCTGCTGAGGCTTGCCGCAGTCAAGAAGGTATTCATGAATGTTTTCAGCCGGACCTTCATCCTTCTGGTTGTTCATCTTGTCCACAATCCAGTTGAGGAGAGTGTCATACATGTAGCTGTAGTCTCTGGCAGCGCTGTTTACACCGTATACGTTAACCACCCCGTCACGCTTGAGGAAGCAGGCAATCCGGTATGAGGAAATAACGCCGTCGGCAGTAAAGCTGTCAAGAGCAATCACATTTGAACTGAAGCCCTTGCTGGCAGCGCCCCAGTTTTTCTTTTCACTGATCTTCCTGGCACCTGGACGTCTGATTGAGCAGTCATTGTAAGCCCCGAAGGCTACCGGCTTGAGAGATTTAACCTGGTCTCCTTCATATTCGATATCGCAAAGAATACCAACTTCAGGTTCAATCTGATGATTTTCCGCAATGGTTCCGGAAATATCCACTCTGTCTGAGGATATAGGATAGGTATGTAAAAAGGTATCCAGTCTGCTTTCGGCACATGCAGGCAGATAGAACGGGAAAATAGCCTTCGGAGCCTTCACGTCCTTTACGGCCACATTTCTGAAATCCGATGCCTCTCCGGCCTGTTCAAGATGACCGGTAAAATTGCCGGCTACGCCAAGACCGATAACTTTCTCTAAATTCATTTTTTACTCCAATAACCGCCGTCACCTGTCCGGGAACAGAACCGTCCGGAGCAGGATGTCTCCTGCAGGTTCAAAATATCGTTCAAAAAGGTCTTCATGCTCAAATTACTTGCACAAAAACACAGCCAATAATGTACAATTAGTCTGTAAAACTATTGCATGATAATATCAAAAATTGACTGCTACCGCAGTGAATTTTTTTATTCTATGAGAATACCGGGTAAAAATACGGACACGACATTTTATGAGAACCGTAAGAGTATACGACAATCAGCCGCTGCAGCTTAATTCCGAAGTGACTTTGGGCAGTGGTGCATTCAACCATGCCATTAAGGTACTGCGCATGGAAATCAACGATCCACTGACCGTATTCAACGGTGACGGAAACGATTATCAGGCCGTTATCACATCCATTCAGAAAAAATCAGCAGACATCAGGGTAACGGGAATTCAGAAAAAGGATAACGAATCCCCTATCAGAATCCATCTCGGTCAGGTACTTAGCCGCGGAGACAAAATGGATTTCACCGTACAGAAGTCGGTGGAGCTCGGAGTCAACGTGATAACACCTCTGGTATCCGAACGCTGCGGCGTAAAGCTGAATGACGAACGCAGTCAGAAAAAACAGGAAACGCTGCAGAAAATCGTCATCAGTGCCTGTGAACAGTGCGGCCGTGCGGTAATTCCCGAAGTAAGACCGCTGATGTCTCTCGAGGAGTTTCTGCAGGAAAACACCGCAGATGATGAACTCAGGGTAACCATGAACCCTTATGCCGACACCAGATTCAAAGATCTTCCTCAGGCCGGAAGCTACCGTCTTCTCGTTGGGCCTGAAGGCGGTTTTACTGATGAAGAGGTTGAACTCAGCATTAAATCTGGATACCGTGACGTTCTGGCAGGACCGAGAATTCTCAGAACCGAAACAGCGGCTCTGGTGGCCATAAGCATAATACAGTCCTGCTTCGGAGACATCTGAGACAAAAACACAAGGATAAACACAAGAAACACCTGACGCCGGAGTGTCAGACGTAAAAAACAGGAAGAAGCAATGATTTCAGAAGATATTTCCCAGATTTCAAAAAATCTTGTACTTGGCAAAAAAACGGCATACGAAACTCATTACAATGCCGGGCTCCTTCAGACAGTTCCGAGATCTCTGAATCGTGACACTCTGGACATACGTACTCCATTCTTCGGTTATGACGTATGGCATCACTACGAAATTTCATATCTGAATTTCAGAGGCAGACCGGAGGTGGCTGTGGGAATCATCTACGTTCCGGCCGATTCCGAATGCATTGTCGAATCAAAGTCACTGAAGCTGTATTTCAACAGTTTCAACATGACCCGCTTTCTCAGTCTTGAAGCAGTCAGAAGCACCGTGGAAAATGATTTAAGCAGGGTTCTCGGAACGGAAATCCGCGTTGAGATGTACCGACCTTCCGACGTTCCCCAGTCTTTTGCCATCGGGAATCCTGATGCCGAAAGTCTTGATGAACTTGACATTACCGTTTCCGAATACACCATTCATCCGGATTTCATAAGTCAGAGCAGTGACGGGAAAATCATTACAGAAGCCCTAAAATCAGATCTTCTGAAATCAAACTGCCTTATCACCGGACAGCCTGACTGGGGTACGATATACATCAAATATACGGGAAAAAAGATAAACCACAAAGGACTGTTGCAGTATATTATATCTATGCGTACCCACAACGAGTTCCATGAACACTGCGTGGAAAGAATTTTTACCGACATAGCCAACAGATGTGAAGTGTCCTATCTTGAGGTAAGGGCTTTTTACACCAGACGCGGAGGAATCGACATAAATCCGGTCAGGGCAACCGTTAATCTTCCGCACAGCTCACTGCGTCTGATTCGCCAGTAACAACCAGCAGGGTTTTAGTTATGTTAGACATGTTATTGATACCCATAATTCTTCCATCAATCGATGTGACTGAAGAACCGGCTATTCCTTCCCAGGTGGAGGTAGCATACAGCTATCAGGACAGAAACCCTTATAAATGCGTTGAGCTGATAAACACCTACATCGATGGAAAAATCCGTACTGACGTCACTTCCGGAAGCATTGCCGACAAGTCATTCAGACCGTCAAAACAGGCTGTTTCAGAAGAAAATGCTGAGAATTCCGAATCTCAGAACTCTGATGACAGTGTTACGCCGTCAGAAAATCAGGAAGAAGAGTCTTTGAAAACCGAAGAGGAACAGCCGGCAGCAGCCGAGAAAGAATCTCAGACCGACGCAGCCGCACATGTTCCGCAACCTGAATCTGATAACACTCATTCCGAACACACTGCTGAAACCGGCCCAAAACCGAGTGCCCTCTCACAGACAGAGGATATGGATACCAATGTCATAAGACAGGTGATTCTTGACGATATGGAATCAGAAAAGGAACAGGCAAGATCCGATTACCTGTTCGTTGCCAGAAATGCAGAAAAAGAACGTATTTTCAATGCCCTGATGTCCTGCAAAATCAAAGCGGGCATAGCCAGAAACGATGAGTTCAGAAATCACTATTCATACAGAAAAAACACCCTGACATCAGCCATATACAAATACAATAAAATCAGAACAGCCCTGCAGAACAAGACAATAAAACCTTCTGACATTAATTTTATTCAGAACCCTTCGGAACTGAACCGTGAAAATTATCAGAAGATCAAACCGTACATACAGCTTATAGAACTTTACAAACTTTCTGAAAGCAACAATCTCAAGGCAGTATCATTTTTCGAAAACAACATAAATGATCAGGCTTTCAACAGTTACCCGGAAAGCGTAAAAAACGCCTTCTGGATACAGGGATTCAATCTGTATTACGGGCTTAACCACAAGAATATCGCATACTACCTGCTGAATCTGGTAGAAAAAAACTACAGCGGCAAAACGCAGTACACGTACACCAATGCCATTCTTGCCAAGCAGCTCAGCATGCTGGCGATGGAAAACAAAGACTTTGAATATGCCGAAGAACATTTGAGCAGATACGTATCCGTTATTGAGCATATTCCTGAAGAACAGATGAATTATATCGATAATCTGCTGCAGCTGAGTGACCTTAAAATAAAAACAGGTCATTCAAATGATGCCGTTACCCTTCTGAAGAAGGCAGATCATCTGATAAATTACACCACCATGGATAAGGCAGATGAAGAACGATTTAAAGGAATTCTTTCTCATCTTTACATTGAGGTTCACGAATACGAACGCGCCCTGTTCTATCTGGACACGGATAACCACAATTATTCCTTTGACAGTGAAAAAACAATTTCCCTTCTGAGACTCATCGATCTAGCCATAGCCCTCAACGGCACCAATCAGACCAGTAATGCTGCCCAGCTGATGAAAACCATTGGCGGTTACCTTGACAAGCTCCCGGATCAGTACAAGCCTCTCTACTACCACACCAATGCAGCCATTGAAGCCACTCAGGGAAATTATGCCGAAGCCTATAAAAACGTGGAAGCCGCGTACGGGTACGGTAAGAATCTGTACACCAGACTTCCAGACAACCAGTCTCACAATCTGCCGCCTCCTACGTTCTATCAGAACTATCTGCCGCATAACAATAATATTGTAAGCGTGCCGATCAGAATGATGATCGTCATGCTTTCAGGCTCCACCATTCTGTTCCTGATAGTTGTCCTGGCATTTTTGCGTTATTACAACAAATCAAAGGAACTTGAACGTGAAATTGACAGAATAGAAGACGATTATCCGCAGTCATTGAGCAGTGACATCAAAAACTACAACGACTTCATGAACTTTATTATCAGACAGAGCATGAATTACCATCAGTCTGATAATGACATGGGCACCAAAAACATCGATCTCATCAATAACAAGGATATCTACCAGATATTCATACCCGGATTTACCGATCTGTCAATAAAGAGAGGTTACAAACAGGCCCAGAATCAGAGAAACGCATTTATTGACAAGCTGCAGAACCTTCTGCACATTGCTTCCGACATCTATGTAATCAGCGACGCCCGTTACGTTATTGTAACCAAACCGAATGCCGACATGGATGCATTTACAATGAGTAACACCATCATAAATAAAATAGAACAGGTACTTAAGGAACTGCACATTGATCCCGTGGTCAATGCAGGCATCATCAGCTACCCGTTCATCAACAGTGCTCCTTATTCGCTGGAATCCACAAGAATTTTCGAACTGCTATCACTGGCTCTTGCCGGAGCAAGATCCATAGCTGATCATAACCAGCAGTCTTCCTTTGTAAGACTCAATGCGAACAGACTTGACAAGAGCAGTATTCAGGACGGAGACACCTATGCGAGAGCAATCAACTGCATCAAGAAAGGAAGCATAAAGACAATCTCCCTGCCTGAAGAAAGTCAGATAGACTGGCAACAGATTCAGGAAGACACCTTGCTTTAATCAGCAGGAGCGGAGCACTCATTTTCTGATGTGTGTTTAGAACATCTCTGTTTTACACCACCGGACGATTGCGGTAAAAAAGCAGCGCAGGCATGGCTATCCCCATGCCTATGGCGAGCAGCACCGTTGAAGTTATTATGCCGTTCTCAAAAAATGATTCAATAAGTCCGGCCTTTGTTTCTTCAGCGTTTCGCATCTGAATAATTGACAGAAGAGTAAGATAGGCAAATTTTCCCGGAATTATAGGCACAATACTGGCAACAGTAAACACCAGGCGAGGCACTCTCAGTCTCGGAGACAGGAAAATAAACATCAGGCTTATGGTTATACTGGCTATGAATGAAGATGCCACAATTCCGAATCCCACGTTATTAATACACACTGTTCTGGTGATATGGGCCACAGCACCTCCGAGAGCCGCATACGGCACATATTTCAAAGGTGTATTGAACAGCATGGCAAAAACTGCGGCCGGTACGGCACTGAAACAGAAATCAAGCAGATATAACTCAAGACTCATAATAAATCTTCTCTTTGTTTTTCATAATTTATCACCGAAAAACGGTGATGACAGGCAGTCTCTTCCTGCCCGGACTTACCTACCATTTATCTATCGGCAGAATGGAAAAAGCCGTCATGATACCAAGACATACGGATGCCACCAGCATAATGGAATTTATAAGTCTTGTGGCGCCCACGGATGTGTATCCCTTGAACAGATCCAGAATTCCCGTTATGAAAGGGAATCCGGGAACCAGAAGAAGCAGACTTACCACCATGGCAACAGCCAGATTGTATTCACTTAAATGAAAAATTCCAGTACCGACCCAGAAGGAAATAATGGTACTGATGAAACCGCATGTCGTAAAAATAAACATGTCGAACAGGTGAAATTTCTGCATCAAGAGCTTACATGCCATGGTTATGGTACCGGCTACAAGTGCTGTCATGCTTGCATCCATATCCCCTCCGTTTATTACGGAAAAGGCGGCGGTGGCAATCCCCACTGCAGCAACCATAAACAGACGGTTGTACGAAAACTGAGGAATGTGTTCCAGCTTTTCCATAAGCTCATCAGCAGTTATAAGACCTTTTTCCGCATCCTGACAGAGACGGGTATAAAACACCAGGTTATGCATGTTGATACCTACCCTGTCGATACGGCCGAAGGTGGTATACTCCTCCCGATACTCACGTTCATCGGATACGGGAAATACAAGCTTGACGCCGACGGATCCAGGACTGACTATGACTGTAGCCTGGCAGCCGTAGGCGCTGGCAACTCTTTCGGTAGTCTGAATTATCAGACGGGTTTCTGAACCGCACATGTACATCCGCCTTGCCAGAGAGACAATAAGCTCAGCAAAATCGTTATTTTTCATACCATTTCCATGCTACTCATAAAACTTTTCACCGGTATCGGACAGCAGATATTGACTGCACAAAGTCAAAACCGGTAGGGTCCTATCATTCTATCATAAACATCACTGTTTACGTGGATGAATGAAAAACAGGCGAACCGCAGTATTTGCCTTTTCCTCCGTCTGCTGAAAACATGGATATACGTTCACTTTCATCAAAACATGACAGACATATACGGAATTTTTGATTACTTTGAATTAAGAATTCTTTAAACAGTATGTGAATACGCAGAAGATCTGATGGAACAGAAAACAATTATGGCTGTCCGGAGCCATACTGATTGATTAAGGATTTCTATAAGATATATCTGAAGATATTTTGATTCTCATTCCCGATGGTGCGGGAAGAGAGACTCGAACTCTCACACACAAGGCGCCAGAACCTAAATCTGGTGCGTCTACCAATTTCGCCATTCCCGCGTCTCATGGGGTGGCTGATGGGGTTCGAACCCACGACAACCGGAATCACAATCCGGGACTCTACCAACTGAGCTACAGCCACCATAGAGATGTATCAGCAAATGGCGCGCCCTGAAGGAGTCGAACCTTCGACCCACGGCTTAGAAGGCCGTTGCTCTATCCAACTGAGCTAAGGGCGCATACCCTTTTCGAAGATGGTCGGCGATGCAGGGTTCGAACCTGCGACCCTCTGGTCCCAAACCAGATGCGCTACCGGGCTGCGCTAATCGCCGATGCCATTTTGCTAACAGGTGTGCATGATAGAGTACAAACCCTGTTTCGTCAATCATTTTTTTGTAAAAATTTAATTTTTATGTTTTATTGATTGAGTTTTAGTCATTTTTACTGAATTTGAACAAATTTAAGACAGAAACATAAAGTCAACTTCTGATAATCTTCTTCACAGGCCGTTTCAGCAGGTCCGCAACTGTCAAATCAGTAAAAAAAACGTCAAAAACAATATATTTAATCAATGTATCACTGTTTATGTATAAAAACTGTTATTATATTCAGTCAAATCAAGGTAAGCGGACACACGCATGTCCGTAATGGGAATTTTTTGTTCTGACGAACAGATATGAACTAATAACTTAAAACAGTTCAGTACTCATATGCCTGACGTTATTCACCGGTGAATTCTATGTGCAGCCCAAAAAAAAAAAAACAATAATTCAGATAACCACAACACTCAGTACATGACATATATTCTGAGACCTAATCAGTTGCTCAAAATGAGGGAGACTCTCAGAAGCATATTCATTTTTCCGAACGAGTCAAAACACAAAATAGCCGAACGAATATCCGTTACCGCAGCTGAAAAGAATAACAATAGCGCTAATAAAAAACAGGGAGTAACTCTGTCCAGAAGGTTTGTCGCACTTGTGGAAAACCTTCTTAACCTCGGATATGAAATAAAAACCAAGGTCAGAGATGAGAACGGTCACCCCGTCTATCACGGCAATTCCTGCTGCAGTTCATATGGTCATACACCTTGTCATAACTATATGACCTTTTTCAAGATATACTGCTGTCTGAATGATCAGAATCTGTTTCTGATGATGTTTCTTATCTCTTCACTGTGCGAAACGACCTTTACCGTAAGACAGATGTCAGACAAGTGCAATTCCCTGTTCTACGACAGTGAAGGCGATGACAAACAGGATCATTACAAAAAATACGGCGACAGAGCCAAATTACTGCATAGAAACGGAATTCTTAAATACGAAAAACGCAAGTACTCGATCTCAGACTCATACACCATTGATTCCGTATTCGGAAACATGAATCAGAATATTATTGATTTCATAAATTTTTTTACAATCTATTCTCCTGTCGGGCTTCCGGGTTTTTACATCAGCAACATTCTGAATATCTTTTACGAAGGACAGTTTACCAGGGATAATTTCATCTATAAATTCTACAATCCGTTCCCGACCATCAATCAGGAAATAAAATACAACCTGCTCTATTACATTTCCATGAAAAGAAGTGTAAAAATAAGCTACTTCAAGGAAGAATACACGGGAAATTCCAGAAAAAACAAAATCAGAATGACCTGCGTTCCATTGAAGATTCTTTACCGCCAGCTGGTATGTCGTGAATACCTGCTTGCACACGGCGCTGAAGATGATAATTTCATATCAGTAAGACTGGACAACATTACCAGCGTGGATCCGGGAGAGCCTGTCTCTGCCGATGAATTCAACGTACTCTCCGAAAAACTGAACAGACTGAACATCAACTCTTCAAGGATCAGTGAAAATCCTGATATGGTAAAAATCAAATTTCAGATTCCTCCTGAAGAAAAGTATGTCCTTAACAGACTTGAAAGACAGGCAAACCCTAACAGTAAAATCATATGTGAAGACCCTGAGCGTCATATTTATGCATACAGTTCAGAAATTTCCGACGAAAATGAAATGCAGAGTTGGCTGAAAACATTTATCGGCCGCATTGTAAATATCAGCACCACAGGAAAACAGCTGGGAGAACAGTTCAGCTCCGACCTGAAACAGATGATGGATATGTATAACGTTAAATAAAATGTCAGGAGACTGATAACATGACCAAAAAATTCGATATAAACGAAATTGAAAATATTCTGTCACCGCTGTACAGCTACGATATGTTCGCCATGCTGAAAATCATAAGTTCCACAAGCATAAACGAGCTCGGCTCCTTTGATCCGCAAAAAATCATCAAAACAACATTTCCGCATCACTATGCCAGAGAAAACAATGTGGAAAAATTCATCAGGGACTGTAAAAAATCTGAATTAAAATCCTTAAAAGCCGACACTCCGAAAATAACAACCAAAACCATGCCTCTTACCTATCTGGAATTAAAATGGCTGAAGCTGGTAATAAATGATCCCAAAGCCAGACTTTTTCTCAGTCAGGAGAAAATTGATCACATAAGTGAACTGTTAAAAGATATTCCCGAACTGTACGATTCAGCCGCCATGGAAATTCAGGACGGAGAAAAGCAGCCTGACAGTTTCAGCTCACCGGAATATATTGAAAACTTTCAGACAATATACAGTGCCCTAAACAATCGAGGCATACTGGAAATTAATTACCGCACGAACAACTCTGACTCGCTGATTACGGGACTCTATCTGCCGCTGCGTATGGAATACGATTTTCAGTTCAACATATTCCGTCTCATATGTCTGCCTTTCCCTGATGAACAATCTTCTGAAAATACCGAACAGAATAAAGACAACATGATTATGACTTTTAATCTTCGAAACATAATCAATGTTAAAAAGTCAGGGAAAATAATCTCCATGGAGAAAAAGCGGGAAATTATTGAACATTGCGTTGTTCCGGAGAAAACCATAGACATAACAATAAAAATATCATACGCCAAAAACACTCTTGAACGCTTCATGCTGATGTTTGCCTACTACTCAAAAGATCTGAAGAAGGTGACAGATGACTCATGTACAGTTACAATGACGATCCCGGAAAATGATTTGTCCAACGTCATTATCAACATTCTGAGATTCGGCATCACAGTTCAGGTTCTCAGTCCTGACCCGGTTATTGAAAAAATCCGTGAAAAACTTCTTAAACAGAAACGGCTTCTCGAACAGGATCAGCAGTGATGTCGGTGAATACAGGTCATATTAAACAATATGCGTACAATATAAAATAAGGAGTCAGCATGTCATCTATAGAACCATATCAACTGCTTCAGATTTTTCTGATTTTCTGTGTTTCCGGAACTTTCGCTGGAACACTTGCAGGCCTGCTCGGTATAGGTGGCGGTATTATCTTTGTACCTGTTTATCACTACAGTTTCATCTATTTCTTCAATATGGATCCCGGTGATGCCATTATCACGGCAACAACCACTTCCCTTTTCACCATGATCCCTACTTCACTGTCCTCATGTTTATCACACCTCAGAAGAAACAACATTGATAAACAGCTTTTTATCAGATGGCTTCCTTTCATGATTGTCGGAGTTCTGCTGGGAACCGTTTTTGCCAGACTGTACGGTGGTTTATGGCTGTCAACTCTCTTTGGATGTATTCTGCTCTTTGCCGCAGTGAACATGATTATTCTGTCTAAACTGCCTCCAAGATTTGAAAATCTGCCAAAGCCTCCTCTTCAGTACTGCATGCCTACAGCGATTGCCTGTCTGTCATCCATGCTCGGCATCGGCGGCGGAACTCTTACCGTACCGACACTTTCCCTGTTTAAGTACGACACGGTTAAGGCTATAGGTACTGCAGCTGCAATAGGAACCGTAATCTGCATTCCCGGAGCACTGTTCATTCTTGTAAGAGAAATTATCTATCCGGTTGAAATCGCCAACAGTCCTGCCCTTACCCTGGGTCATATCGCATTTCTGGCGGTACTTGTGGTACTTCCGTTCTCCATGCTCATGGCTCCTGTAGGTGTGGCAATCAATAAAAGAATGTCCCAGTCTTCCCTGAAACTGCTGTATGCGGCATTACTGATTTTTACGGGAATAAAGATGTTACTTAACGGATTGGGAATTTAAGATTTTAGTTAGAATAAACTGATCCCTGACATTATCAAGAGGTATATCGGCTGCCACCAGAGAAAGAAATCTGACGTTGATATCTTCTTGATAATCCACATTTCTTATGACATTTCCGGTGATATCAATATTGTAATTGACGTCTATCTTCATAATGTATGACTTATCCCTGAAGCTGTCCTGATACTTGTCCAGAAGATACAGGGCCAGCTGGGATTTGTATTTGGATATCTTGCGGTTGCTCCATTTGCTGTAGTCAGAGTTTTTAAACAGCTTTCTGCTCTGACGCCAGTTTTTTTCACCGAATTTGGTAATTAGTGACCTGACAACATCGCGACCGTTTCCGGAGAGTTCACTCTGACAGCTGCACCACACCAGTGAATTCATTCTGTTCTTTAAGGAAAAATTCTTGAAAATAACCTGAGGCAGTTCCTTGTAATGCTGTAGTTCGTAACTGAAATCACTCTTGAGACTTTCCTGTATTTTTGAGCTTTCGCAGACAACACTGTCCCCGCGGTCACATCCTGCCGTGCAGGTCATGACGGAGAAAGTCATCAATGAACAGAAAAATACCCTATAGTCAAACATACGGAAGCAGTAAAAATATCAACAGGTTACGTGGAGAACTGACGGAATATCCGCGAAGCAGACACTATATATTTTAACATAGACCTAACAAATAAATTAAAATTTTTGAACAACCTCAATAAAAAATTTATTCAAACACTCTTCCAACAGTTCTAAAAAAACAAATAAAATAACAAATATCAGATACATGTATTATAATACGCAAAGATTATTGTACACATAAGGGGTATTCAATGTCCGCTAATATTATTGACGGTAAGGCTATTGCAGCTTCCATCAGAGCAAAACTCAAAGCAGATGTAGATCAACTGGTTGCCAAAGGCAAGCGTCGTCCCGGCCTGGCCGTTATTCTGGTTGGTGAAGATCCTGCTTCTCAGATTTATGTAAAGGGCAAGAGAAAGTCATGTGAAGAAATCGGATTTGTGTCAAGTGCACACGATTTACCTGCAGATACCACGGAAGAAGAACTTTTGGCTCTTGTTGACAAGCTTAATGCAGATGATACCGTTGACGGAATTCTGGTTCAGCTTCCATTACCTAAGCACATTGATTCAACTAAGGTTATCGAAAGAATCAAGCCTGACAAGGACGTTGACGGATTCAATCCGTATAACGTAGGTCGTCTGGCTCAGAGAATTCCTGTATTACGCCCTTGTACTCCGAAGGGAGTCATTACCCTGATCAACAGCACCGGTATCGACCTTCTCGGTAAAAACGCCGTTGTTGTCGGCGCATCCAATATCGTGGGCCGTCCTATGACTCTTGAATTCCTGCTCGCAGGTTGCACCACCATTACCACTCACAAATTCACCAAGGATCTGAGATCTTTTGTTGAACAGGCTGACGTTCTGGTTGTTGCCGTAGGCAAGCCTAACTTCATTCCTGGAGACTGGATCAAGCCTGGCGCTGTTGTTATTGACGTAGGCATCAACCGTTTACCTGACGGGAAGATCTGCGGTGACGTTCAGTTTGATCTTGCAAAGGAAAGAGCTTCATACATCACTCCTGTTCCCGGCGGTGTAGGTCCTATGACCATCGCTTCACTGATGGAAAACACTCTGGAAGCATACAGACTGTATCATAACGATTAATAATCCGGAGACAGCCGGACAGCAGGCGTCCCGTAACACCATGCAAAGGTATAGACGGAATTATCGTTTATACCTTTTTTTATTGTTTTTTATAAAAAAGCAGCCACCGGCTGCTTTCTCATAATATCAGTGACGATTACGTCTTAGAGGGTAATCACATCAAAATCAACTACAGGATTAACGTCAGCACTGTAATCCACGTTGGCTACACCGAAACCGAAGAGCTTCAGGAAGTCAGCCTTGTAGCATTCGTAATCAGTAAGAGCCTTAAGGTTTTCAGTGGTAATCTTAGGCCACATGTCACGACAAGCGTTCTGAACCTTGTCATCAAGTTCCCATGAGTCCATTCTGATACGGGACTTGTCATCAAGGTTGTGGTATGCAGGCTGGTTAAGTTCGGTATTGAACATTCTGAAGATATGATCAATAACTTCTTCGTGAACGCCCTGATCCTTCATAACCTTGAAGCACATTGAAATGTAGAGAGGCATTACAGGGATTGCTGATGAAGCCTGAGTGATAACAGACTTGAGTACTGCAACATTCGCCTTGCCTGAAACACTGCCAAGCTTGGTGTTGATGGCTGCAGCCGCACGATCAAGGTCTTCCTTTGCCTTACCGAGAGTACCGTTCCAGTAAATAGGCCAGGTAAGATCAGTACCGATGTAGCTGTAGGCTACGGTCTTGAAACCGTCAGCAAGTACGCCGGCATCAAGCAGTGCATTAATCCAGAGTTCCCAGTCCTGACCGCCCATAACCTTAACTGTGTTGGCAATTTCTTCTTCATTTGCAGGTTCGATTTCAGCCTGAATGATTTCATCCTTGTTGGTATCAACGGCAGTGGTTCTGTAAACTTCACCGATTGGCTTGAGGGATGAACGTACGAGTTCACCTGTTGAAGGAATCTTTCTTACTGGAGAAGCCAGTGAATATACAACCATGTCAATCTGACCGAGGTCCTGCTTGATCAGCTCGATAACCTTTGCTCTGCATTCGTCTGAGAATGCATCACCGTTTATGTTCTTTGAATAAAGTCCCTTGGCCTTGGCAAACTTGTCAAATGCCGCAGCATTGTACCAGCCTGCAGTTCCGGGCTTCTTTTCAGTACCAGGCTTTTCAAAGAAAACACCGATGGTTGCCGCACCTGAACCAAAAGCAGCACTGATTCTTGAGGCAAGACCGTATCCGGTTGAAGAACCAATAACGAGAACCTTTTTAGGACCGTTGGCAATCGGGCCCTTGCTTTCTACGTATGCTATCTGATTCTTAACGTTTTCCTCACATCCGGTTGGATGGGTAGAGGTACAGATAAAACCGCGAACTTTTGGAGTGATAATCATTACTTTTTCTCTCTAAATCTAATAAAAAATCTTGTTTTATTGACACACCCACAAGCCAAAGCTTGATTGGATTCTTGCTTCCACGTCCACCGATCTGCCGCATGGCTTCAGTCTTACACGGACTCCACAAGCGTAAATTCGGATATGTCCTACCCTATCATAGCTTTCATCCCTTCGGCTAAAGCCATCGGGTTTTTAGCCTGGAGATATTTTATAAAAACAAAAGCCGTCAGAGCGTAAACATAAAAATGTCAGACCGACAGGCAATGATGAAAATTATAAAGATAATGAGCTCTAAAAACAATAAAACCGTTCCCGATTGCTAGATCTCTCTCATGTTAATCATAAAAATATCCACACTAGGTCAGTCTGCGTGTATCCGCAATATTCGTACTGAGGTGACATATCCACATGTTTGAATATGAACTCCTGAATTATTAACAATGATAAAAAATGATAATTAATATAAATCATACATCTTATTATTACCGGTCATGTGTGATACAATCACTCCCGAATTTTTAACAGTTTTTTAACCTGTGCACAGCGCTTTGGAATAAAGCCTTGCACACATGTGTAAAATAAAGACTTATTATCATTACCGGAAATGCTTAACTTAAAAAATATCGCTCTCAGCCTGTGTGCAACCATGCTGTTTTCAGCAGCTTCAGCTGATGAACTGAGTGAAATCAACAGCAAAATGCCGTCAGGCGCCGCCAACGGCGTGGCATACAGTTATGATGATTTGGCCTCAGTATACGGTCAGAACATGGATGACTATTACAGACCTGCTTCAACCCAGAAGGTTATCACCGCTCTCGCCGCGCTTCTTTACCTCGGACCGAACTATCAGATAAAAACCAGACTGCTTGTTAACAACAACGCAATTTCCTCAAACGGAAGTCTGTTTGTGAATAACGGAGTTCTCAACGGTGACATAGAACTTGAATTCCGCGGAGACCCTCAGCTTAAAAGAACCGATATCAAAAATCTTCTGGACACTCTCAGAAAAGCAGGTGTAAGAAAGATTAACGGCACGCTCTATCTCAACTACGGCTACTTTGCCGGTCATGACTATGCTGAAGGATGGTCCTGGGACGACCTCAGCAAATGTTTTACCGCTCCTCCGGCATCAATCATCATTGACGGAAACTGCACGTCAATTCAGCTGCACGCAAAAACCATCGGAGGTCCTGTAACAGCCGTTGTTCCTGCCAACACTCCAATTACGGTGGACACCACGGAGCTGGAAGTTGTTACCGCCAGCGAATTCTACGGCGGATGTTCTCTTGACATGCAGAGAGATTCACACAACGTATACAGACTTTCAGGATGTATCCCTGTACAGAAAAAGGAACCTCTCGGAATCTCCGTTGCCATTCAGGATCCTAACGAATGGGGGCAGAAGATCGTTTCCGGCCTCATCAGAGATCTCGGCATTACGGTCAGCGGCGGTGTAAAACTCACCCGCAAGACCAAGGGTGTACAGATTCAGTATGCCTCATACCTCTCTCAGCCTATGCATGTAATGCTCAAGCGCTGTCTGCTGAAGAGCGTTAACATAATTGCCGACAGTGTTGCCAAAACCATCGGCACCGTTTATTACAACAGACCTGCCAACTACTACATGTCTTCAATCGCCATCAGAAATATTCTGAAAAAGCATGACATCTACCTTGGCAACGCCACGGTAATTGACGGCTCAGGTCTTTCTCCGCACAATCTGATAACTCCGAGACAGATGCTGAACGTTCTTGAATTCATCAAGCTGCACAATGATGAAATTCACATGATAGAACTTCTTCCTGTAGCAGGTGTATCCGGAACCCTCGGCGGCCGCGGAAGTCTTATGAAAGCACCGCTTCTCAAGAACGTTACCGCCAAAACCGGAACTCTTGACGGAGTATCAAACCTTGCAGGATTTCTGAAGGACAACAAGGGAAGAACAGTACCATTCGTGTACTTTATGAACAACCTTTCATATGATGAGAAAACCAGACAGATGATACATGCCAAACGTATCAGCAAACCTCATTATCCGCATGAAAGAATGATTCTCGAAGCGATTTACAACGACCGCAAGTTCCTTAATCCGTAAAATACTGAATCTTCGCACCATCAGCATGAAAAAGGCACAAAGATAAAATTACCCATCTTTGTGCCTTTTTGTAATATAATGAACCTTACTACCTTTTATTTTAAGAAACACGACCGTACTCTTAAATAGGGTTATCGAAACATGTTCCGTACGGTTCTCCTCCGTGAATAAAAGTGAGGTGCTCCCCGGAAATGTTGGTTTTACGAATACAAGATAAATAAAGATAAAACATGAATATCATAGATAAGTCACATAAGCTTGATAACGTTTGCTACGACATCAGAGGCAAGGTTCATATCGAAGCACGAAGAATGGAAGACGAGGGCCAGAGAATTCTTAAGCTGAATATCGGCAATCTCGCCACTTTCGGTTTTGAAACTCCTGAAGAAATTGTTAAGGACGTGGTTCTCAACATCAATGCAGGTCAGGGGTATTGCGATTCCAAAGGTATTTTTTCGGCGCGCAAGGCCATCGCCCAGCATTATCAGCAGAAAGGACTTCGTCAGATTGAGCTTGATGATATCTTTATCGGCAACGGTGCTTCAGAACTTATCGTTCAGTCAATGCAGGCACTGCTGAACAACGGAGACGAGGTTCTGGTTCCTGCTCCGGACTATCCTTTATGGACTGCCGCCATCAACTTAAGCGGCGGACGTGCCGTTCACTACATCTGCGACGAACAGTCAGACTGGTATCCGGATCTTGAGGACATCAAGAAGAAGATCACCCCGAGAACCAGAGGTATTGTTCTCATCAACCCTAACAATCCTACCGGCGCGGTTTATTCAACCGATCTGCTGCTGGATCTCATCGAAATCGCCCGCCAGAATAATCTGATTATTTTCGCTGACGAAATCTATGACAAGATTCTTTACGATGATATCGCCCACCACAGTATCTGCACCCTCTGTGACGACGTGCTCGTGCTTACCTTCAACGGTCTGTCAAAAGCATACCGCGCATGCGGATTCAGACAGGGATGGATGATCATCAGCGGTCCTAAACAGTACGCCAAGGACTACATTCAGGGGCTCAACATTCTCGCCTCCATGAGACTGTGTGCCAACGTACCGATGCAGTTTGCCATTCAGACAGCGCTCGGAGGATATCAGAGTATCAATGAACTCATCATTCCGGGCGGAAGATTACGCCGTCAGAGAGATCTGGCCTACGAATTAATCAACTCCATCCCTGGAATAAGTTGCGTGAAACCTAAGGGAGCCCTGTACATGTTCCCTCGTATCGATCCTAAGGTTCACAAGATCAAGGATGACCAGAAGATGGTTCTTGATCTGCTTAAGCAGGAAAAGATGCTCATCGTTCAGGGTACCGGATTCAACTGGCCGGCTCCGGATCATTTCCGCATCACCTTCCTGCCTCAGGAAGAAGTGATTCAGGATGCATGCACCAGACTCCAGAGATTCCTGAAGACCTACAGACAGTAAACATGTATTTATAAATACCTGATAAGCCCTGAATCATATGATTCGGGGCTTTTTTATACATCGGCAGCAAAATTATCCCCGAAAACAAAATATAATGATCAGGATAATTGATTTTAAGGGAACTTCTATGAAAAGCACATTCCTGGCGTGGATTACACGTATGCCTCTTATTAAGAGATGGTCACTGATGCACAGCTTCAGAGAGGAAAACATTTCAGAACACAGTCACATGGTGGCGGTAATTGCGCATCTTATCTGTTCCGTATCAAACGAATATTTCGGAACGAATCTCAATGCGGACAAGGCATCAACACTGGCTCTGTTTCATGAAATATCGGAAACCAAACTTCAGGATCTGAATTCAAAAACCAAATACCAGACTCCTGAATTCACCAGACAGTTCAAGATTCTTGAGCATATTGCCGAAACCGAATGCGTGAACACCCTGCCGGAAAAACTCCGTAGAATATACGCCCCGCTGATTATTCAGGACGAAACCGACGAGGAATACCGTAGAATCGTAAAATATGCGGATGTTATTGCAGCTTACGTTAAAACCCTGGAAGAACAGCGCTTCAACAATAATGAATTCGCCCATGTCAGACAGACCATGCATGCCAGGGTAACCGAAATATGCAGTCAGAATCCTGCAGTAAAAATGGTTGTGGATACTTTTATCTCCAGCTGCATCTGTTCACTGGACGAACTTACCGGCATTGACCGTGACAACGGATTTAACGGCAATTAAGAGTTTTTACGAAGATCTGTCCATCTGGCATAAATTATGCTTGATATTTAAATGAACACGTTTAATAACGTTTTTGGTTTTGTTATCTTTTTTGTGGATGTAATTTTTTGCATCCACTTTTTTTATCAAAGAACATTTTCTCGGTTTCTAGTTTCCCATAATCCTCTGCATACATCTTTGGCTTCATTTCCGGCTCCCCCGATATTTTTTAAATTTTAAATAGCTTATTACGCTTAAAAATGAGAAAATTATAAAAAATTAGGAATGAAATCATGAGCAGAGATGACAAGGTATCGTTTATCGTAGACAGTAACGGCAGAAAGACCCATGCGGTTATTCCCATGGATGCTTATCAGGAGATTCTGAATCTGCAGACCATACTGAAATCCAGCTTTGAGCTAGACGAAAAGGAGACTTACTACTTTTCCGTCAAGGGAGTTAACGCGTCTGGTTTTCCAGTCGGCAAACGCTCCACTCCAAGCTTCATGCTCAATAAAGGTTCAATGATTTCACCAAAATGTGCAAATTCCTTACGTCAGCAGGTTGTGGACATCAGAAACGTGCTTATCGAAAACGGCACCCTGTCCTATGACAGCAAACTCAACTGCTACATACTTAATGAAAGCTACATGACCACCAGTCCCAGCTTTGCGGCCTCTCTGGTTGCCGGCAACAACAGAAGCGGACTGGATGTATGGACCACCAAGGACGGCTACTCCCTGAAAGATTCAGGATACGGTCCTCACGGAAAGGAAGAACAGTTTTAAGACATCCGTTCCGTGACATCGATTCGCAGCCGGTTAGGTTTGAATAAAACTTAACGAACCTGCCGTAAATTCAGATTTATTGTTCACATGACATTTTTGTGAAAAGAGAGAAAAAATACAAATGGCATCATATTCTTTATCGTCTTTCAAAATCAGATTGATAAACTCAATTCTTTTTGAGAATTTTAACAAGGACGTTCCTTTAGACCGTGTCTACGCAAATCATTTCAGGAAAATCAAGCTGGAACCTCAGGAACAGTCTCTCATCATTGATCTGGTTAACGACCTCATCAAAAGACTGAACTACTATTCTTTCATTGCAGGTTACAACAAGCCTAAAGACGGCAGAAGACATATCAACAAATTAATCTGTGCACTTCATGTCGAAAACAAGTGGCCTGTGCCTAAGGGATTGTCAGACTGTGATGATTTCAGTGAAAAACAGGCAAAGATCAGAAAGGAGCATGCAAAAGAGATTCCTAACCTGAAATACGGCTGTCCTGAATGGTTGGATCTTCTGGGTAAAAAGGAACTCGGCGACAGATGGGAAAAAGAAAAGATTGCTCTCAGCAGAAAACCTGACCGCTACATCAGAGTCAACACTCTGAAGGTAACCAAGGAACAGCTCTGTCAGATGCTGAGTGCTGCCAGAATCAAATATGAAGTCTGTGAAAACAGTGAAGATGCCCTCAGAATAACCAGCAACACCGATCTTTTCAAAACCCAGATGTTCAAGGACGGTTTCTTTGAACAGCAGGATGCTGGTTCACAGGAAATCTCTCCGTTCCTGCAGGTAAAACCCGGCTTGAGGGTAGTTGACGCCTGTGCGGGAGCAGGAGGAAAGACTCTTCATCTGGCCGCCATCATGAAGGGTAAAGGCGTAATCATTGCCATGGATGACAAGGACTGGAAGCTTCAGGCTCTCCGTGAAAGAGCCAAAAGAGCAGGAGCATTCAATATTGAAACCAGACACATTGATTCTCCGAAGGTAATCAAGAAACTTAAGGCTCAGGCTGATCGCGTTCTGCTCGACGTACCGTGTTCAGGCACCGGTGTTCTCAAGAGAAACTTCGACACCAAATGGAGTGACAACAGCAACGACATCAGGGAACTGACCGCCATTCAGGCAGACATCATCGACAGATATTCACAGATGACCAAGCCAGGCGGAATTCTGGTTTACTCCACCTGCAGTATTCTGCCTATGGAAAATCAGAACCAGATTGAGACCTTCCTTAAAAACCATACTGAATTCGTTCTTGAAGATCAGAAAACCGTATATCCTTCAGAAGGCGGTGACGGTTTCTTCATGGCCAGAATGAGAAGACTGACGGAAGAGGAAGCGGCAGCCCGCGACAGTGATGCCGAAAACGAATCTCTGTCTGCAGCAGAAGCACCTGCAGAGGAAAATACCGCAGAAACATCTGAAGAATAATCGTTACTTCTCCGCACGTACTGATTCGTGAAGGATGTTCACAGCAAAAAGCCTGTTTCCGGATACGGGAACAGGCTTTGATTTTTCAGAAAACAGACCTGAAATCATCTCAAGATTTCAGGTACTGTCCTTGATTAGAACTTGAATGGAGCAGCTCTTACCCCCTTCTTGGAAGGTTTTGCTGCTGACTTTTTGGCAGGCTTCTTGTCAACAATCTTCTTGGCGCGATTGTGGTCGGCGGCTCTTGCTCTGTCCTTGCGGCGATCATTGCTGTTCTCATCATCACTGTAATAGTGTCTGATTTCCAGTGCACGACCGCAGACACGGCTCTTCTTAAGGATTTCCATTGTTTCCTTCGGCATGCCTTCAGGTAAATCGACTGTAGCAAAGGTATCGAAGATATCAATGCAGCCGATATACTGGCTGTCAATTTCACCTTCGTTGGCAATGGCACCCACGATCTGACCGGCCTTTACACCGTCACGGTAGCCTACGGCCACGCGGTAACGAACCATCTTAATGTCAGGGAAGTCCTTCAGAGGCTGAGGAATGGCTGACGGACGCTTCTTAGGTCTTGGCTCGCCGGTATGTTCCGCTCTTTCAGCCCCGGTTTCATAATCGAAATCAACACTGTTGTTTCTTACAAAACGTTCTCTCGGAGATTCCTTTCTGAATGACCTGTCGTCATCCAGCATCTTCTGCTTAGGTTCAGGCTTTTCTTCAAGGAACAGAGGTTCGTTGCCCTGAACCAGTTTGGCAAGCGCCGCACACAAATCGATAGGATCTATGGCGTCATCCACCAGAACTTCATTGATTAACTGCTGATACGGCTCAAGATCGTCAGCTTCCAGGCTCTTAAGCATTCTGTTCTTGAAGGCCATTACGCGGTGTCTGTTGATATCCTGAGTGGTAGGAATGGTCATCGGTTCAATCGGCTGCTTGGTTGTATGCTCGATAAGACGAAGCATTCTTCTTTCCTTAGGAGACACGAACAGAATGGCATCACCAGTTCTGCCTGCACGACCTGTTCTGCCGATACGATGCACGTATGATTCAGGATCATACGGAATATCGTAGTTAACCACATGGGTTATACGATCCACGTCAAGACCTCTTGCAGCCACGTCGGTGGCAATCAGCACATCCAGAATGCCGTTCTTGAGTCTTTCCACGGTCTTTTCACGAATCTTCTGCGGAATGTCGCCGTGCAGAGCCTCACAGGCATGACCTCTGGCCGCCAGCTTGTTGGCAAGTTCTTCAGCAGCGGTCTTGGTTCTGGTAAAAATAAGGAGAGCATCATAAGGCTCTACTTCAAGGAGACGGGTAAGAGCATCAATCTTGTGCAGACCTGATACCAGCCAGTATCTCTGACGTACTGTGGTTGCGGTGGTGGTTTTTGAAGCAATCTTGATTTCAACAGGATCCCTCAGATACTGTCTGGCAACCTTTTTAATCATTTCAGGCATGGTTGCGGAATAAAGAGCAATCTGTCTGTTTTCAGGACACTTCTGAATAATCCATTCAACATCCTCAATAAAGCCCATCTGCAGCATTTCATCTGCTTCATCAAGAACCAGCGCCTTTAACTTATCGAGCACCAGGGCACCGCGCTTGATGAGATCCATTACACGGCCTGGAGTACCCACAACAAGCTGGGCACCGCGCTTTAAAGCCTTGAGCTGCACGTCATACGAAGCACCGCCGTAGATTGGAAGCACGCTGAACTTCTGCAGATACTTGGCAAAGCTCTGGCAGGCTTCGGCAACCTGAAGCGCAAGCTCTCTGGTAGGTGCGATAATCAGCACCTGTGTGTCTCTGGTTTCAACATTGATTCTGGAAAGCAGCGGTAAGGCAAAAGCCGCGGTCTTACCGGTTCCGGTCTGAGCCTGACCGAGAACGTCACGGCCTTCAAGCAGTGGCTGAATAGACTTTTCCTGTATAGGAGAAGGCATTTCAAAGCCAAGCTTTTTAATTGATTTTAAGACTTCTTCTCTTAAGCCAAAATGATCAAAACCATTTTCTTCGACTTCAACCTCAGCTGATTCAGTCAGTGATTCGGCATTTTCCGCAGCCATATCCTGATTGATGTCTTTAATTTCTTCAGACTGTGTAGCAATATTGTCAGTCATTATGTACCTCATAGTAAATCTTAAGAAACAGGCTTAAAAGAGCCGGCAGTGTTTTCCCGCAATCCGCACCGGATAAAAATTCCGGTTTCCCCCAAAAACAACATATTCACCTACGCCATGATTCCCCGGGAAACCACCGGCTAAGGCAGATTCCCGAAAAAATGAACGCAACTGTATAATCAACACATGGTTTCAAAACAGCATCAGTCTCCGCAAATCAGCACGATTCCATACCGACCGATGAATTTAAACAGATGTCAGACATGAATAAAGCCCCAAAAAAAACCTGAGGTATTCCGGGAACAAAATTCACGACATCATCAGATGAAAAGCCAACTGTTCTTACTTGTAAAAAACACCCTTAACCTCGTATTTTCTAAAAGTAAAACCCGACTTAGTCAAAGACTCGTAAATATAGAAAAATTGAGGTTTCCGCTTATCTGTATAAGCCCCGCACTGTTATAAAACAGAATTCTGTAAAGTATACATTTTTTGTGAACATTGTCAAACTTTTAATATACTTAATCAATCTTATGAGTAATTTAAGAACAGCAGAGACAAAAACATCCAAAGTCTTTTAACAACGGTGGCGCTTTTTGATAAAATATATCAATCGTAGCGTTTGAAGGATGTACATATGGCTATTTTCGGTGAAAAGTTTTATAAAATGCTTAACGAGTTAAAACCATGGCAGCAGTCTCTGTTCGCCCTGACTTTAGCCCACAGACAGTCTCCAAATTTTCTGCTTTTTGCTGAAGTGACCGAAGATCATGAGGCCAAAAAGGATTTTCTGAACATTCTCAACACCATGTGGGAATTTCATACCGACAAGGAAAATCACATCAATCTGGAAAACCTTCTGGAAACACTTGAAAAACATATTCCGGACATCGACGATGACAGTCCGTACGGAGCATATCCGGCTCTTGACGCCTGCATTTCCCTGTCCCAGTCCATAAATGCCATCGTAAACCATTTCGGTGAAGAGGCCGAACACGCAAGCAGCGCTTCCATCTGTACCGTGGCCAAATATCTCGAGTTTACCGAAGACGCCGTCTACGAAGATGAAGAACTTTATGACAAGCAGCTAATCGTGGAGGAAATGGACTACCAGATCAACCTGCTTGACCGCATTTCAAAAGCAACCCGCTCCCCTGAGTTTACCAATGCTCTCAGGAAGGAATGCGAAGAACTCGGATGCTCAAATATCGGCATCTGCATAGACTGATAACCTGGCGAGCTGATATTCATCAGTCCGAAAAAGAAAACTAAAGGGAAGCATCGAATGCTTCCCTTTCTGTTTTTCGGTTTACTGAAGTCTTAAATGATTATCGGAAAAAATCAGTTTTTAAACTTTACCGCAGTACCGTAAGCCACCACTTCAGCTGCTCCCTGCATAACCTCGGAAGATGCATAGCGGACATTCACAACGGCATCAGCACCCATTGCCTGTGCCTCAGAGACCATGCGCTTGGTAGCCATTGCTCTTGCCTCATTCATCATTTCGGTATAAGAACCGAGTTCGCCGCCAACCAGTGTTTTAAAAGCCTGCAGTATGTCCTTACCCAGGTGCTTTGACCAAACGACACTCCCCTTAACCAGTCCGAGAGTCAAGAGTTCCTTTCCGGAAACATAATCAGTATTTACCAAGATCATCTTCTTCTCCTTCATTGATTTCCCTGATTCTCTGCATACAGACAGCCAGCATGACGACAATCAGTGAAAGCGGAATTATTCCCATCAGGATGCGGCAGATCATGCTGTCTGTTGTCGTAATCAGACATACGAAATAGAAAAAGAAATACACAACTCCGACAGCTGTTATGACGACCGGAGCAATCATTTTCCTTTTATGAATGTTCATCAGATCTTCTCTCCGTTTAAAACATCCTGACAGGCTACGATTAATATCTGTTAAGCATGTGATTCTGATTTCATCACACTTATTATAAGACATTCATCTGCAGGTTAAGTTCCGGGAACAGCCGGAAGGACAAATAAAAAAGGCTTTATACCATCAGCCTGTAAAATGAACCCCTGCCTTATACAGAAGCAGGATACCGCTTGAAAGCATAATGAACTGGAACAGGATCTTTATTTTGGCGGCATCCAGATACTTTATCAGGAATGTTCCCGTAAAACCGCCCAGGAAAGCACCTAAAACAAGCATCGGAACCCATTCCCAGTGAATACTTGCCATGGTTCCCATGGCAACGGCTCCCGTCAGATTCCATATAAATGCCACCAGTATCATTGAATGATGAATGGCCTTTTTTATATCCATACGATAACACATTACCATTACCATAATTGCCATAAGACCGGCTCCGCTGGAAAATGAACCGCTGAGAATCCCGACCAACACGGTAAAAAACGCAGCCCTTACGTAATCCCTGCGAGTCAGAGTATTTTCCCTGTTTTCCAGCCCAAACTGTTTTTTGGTTGCGGAATAAATAACAGATGCGATTGTTATCAGACCAAGACTGAATTCCGCAATCCAGTCCTTTAGCTCCACAACAAAAACCGATCCGAGAACAACAGCAGGACATCCCAACAGTAAAAATATGAGTACGGCCTTTCCGTTCAGATTGTTCACCTGATGGTTTTTGGCCAAAGAACCGAGGCCGAGTGCCACCACGGCAACCTTATGGGTACCGAGGGCGAGTGAGAACGGGAGCCCCATAAAAATAAGAAGAGGGAGCTGCACGAATCCGGCACCGCCACCTGAAAGTGATGCCAGAACGTTAGCCACAAAGCCGCCTAAAAATAGTAGCAGCTGTTCAACAACCTGATTCACGTCCTAATCCTGAAAACTGATATTCTGTGGAATAATAATCGATAAGAAAGAGCAGATACACGTATCTGCTCTTCTTAAAACACTTCATAGAAACAGTAGAAGCCCGAATACTGCCATGCGGAGGCAGCATTTATGAGCTTACACTATTTGCTCTGTTCTCTTGCAATCGCCCTGTCAGCAATATCATTACGATGGAACATGCCGTTCCAGCTGATATTCTTAATTGCCCTGTAGGCCTTCTGTTTTGCTTCGAGAACTGTATTACCCAATGCGGTCACACAAAGCACGCGGCCGCCGTTTGTAACGATATTACCGTCCTTAAGAGCCGTACCGGCATGGAATACCTTAACTTCAGATTCAAATTCTGAATCAAGACCGGAAATAACATCGCCCTTCTTAGGAGAAGCAGGATAATTCTCTGCGGCAAGAACAACACCTACCGCCGCCTTGGTATTGTATCTGGCGGTTTCACCCTTGAGCCTGCCTTCAGTAGCCTTATAGCAGAGATCAACGAGATCGCTGTCCATTCTCAGCATGATTGGCTGAGTTTCAGGGTCACCGAAACGGCAGTTGTATTCGATAACCTTAGGATTACCGGCAGCATCAATCATCAGACCTGCATACAGGAATCCGGTATAGGTGTTGCCTTCAGCCTTCATGCCCTGTACGGTAGGATAGATAATCTGGCTCATTACCTTTTCATATACGTCAGCGGTTACAACCGGAGCAGGAGAATATGCCCCCATGCCGCCGGTGTTAGGACCTGTGTCACCGTCACCTACACGCTTGTGATCCTGGCTGGTTGCCATAGGAACAACGTTGTCACCGTCAACCATAACAATGAATGAAGCTTCTTCACCTGACAGGAATTCTTCGATTACAACCTTTGAACCGGCATCACCGAAAGCGTTGTCTGCGAGCATGTCCTTTACGGCAGCCTTGGCGTCTTCAACGTTCATTGCCACGATAACGCCCTTACCTGCTGCAAGACCGTCAGCCTTGATTACGATAGGCGCACCCTTTTCATCAATGTAAGCCAGAGCCTTGTCAACTTCGGTAAACACTGCGTAGTGAGCAGTAGGAATGTTATGTCTTAAGAGGAAGTCCTTGGTGAATGACTTTGAACCTTCAAGCTGTGCCGCAGCCTTGGTAGGTCCGAAAATCTTGAGGCCGGCTGCTCTGAATGCATCAACCACGCCTGCTACCAGCGGAGCTTCAGGGCCGACGATGGTCAGATCAAAAGCTTCCTTCTTGGCAAAAGCCAGTAAACCGTCTATATCACTTACGCTGATATTAACATTCTGAAGCTTTGGTTCAAGAGCGGTGCCAGGATTGCCTGGAGCAACATATACAACTTCGGCAAGAGGAGACTGGGCAGCTTTCCATGCGAGAGCATGTTCACGACCGCCGTTACCGATTACTAAAACTTTCATAAAAAATCCATTAAATAATTAAAAAGAAGTACTGTTTCCAGTACTTCTTCAGAACAAAAAACTATTAGTGACGGAAGTGACGGATTCCGGTGAATACCATTACGATACCGTGTTCGTTTGCAGCATCGATACATTCCTGGTCACGAACTGATCCGCCTGGCTGAATAATGCAGGTAACACCTGCTGCCGCAGCTGCGTCAATACCGTCTCTGAACGGGAAGAATGCGTCAGACGCCAAAGCGGTGCCCTTGATGTCGAGACCGATTTCGTTAGCCTTCTTAATTGCGATTTCAGCTGAGAATACGCGGCTCATCTGACCTGCACCTACACCGATGGTCATCTTATCCTTGGTGTAAACAATAGCGTTTGACTTGGTGAACTTAACAACCTTCCATGCGAAGAGTAATTCTTCAAGCTGTTCCTTGGTAGGCTGAAGCTTGGTTACAACCTTGAGATCTTCAGGATTGAGATTGATTACGTCAGCATCCTGAACGAGTAAACCGCCGGTAACACGCTTGAAGTCGAGATAAGCTTCTCTCTTGGTCCAGTAACCGCATTCGAGAAGACGGATGTTCTTCTTGGCGGAAACCGCTGCCTTGGCTTCTTCGGTTACGCTAGGAGCGATGATCACTTCACAGAACTGTCTGTCGATAATGCTCTTTGCGGTTACCGCATCAAGTTCGCGGTTGAAAGCGATGATACCGCCGAATGCAGAGGTAGGATCAGTCTTGAATGCCTTGTCGTAGGCTTCGGTGATATCCTTGCCTAAAGCAACACCGCAAGGATTTGCATGCTTAACGATTACACATGCAGGATCACTGAATTCCTTAACGCATTCGAGAGCGGCATCGGTATCAGCGATGTTGTTGTATGAAAGAGCCTTGCCCTGAATCTGCTTTGCGGTTGAAATGCTGGCGTTCTTGTTGCCTGCTTCAACGTAGAATGCAGCCTTCTGGTGACCGTTTTCACCATAGCGCATGTCCTGCTTCTTGATGAACTGGGTATTGAAGGTGCGAGGGAACTTTGATTCAGGATCTGATTCTTCAGGAATACCGTAATCAGGAACCTTGGTTCCGAAGTAGTTGGCAATCATGCCGTCGTAGGCTGCGGTGTGTTCAAATGCAGCGATTGACAGGTCAAATCTGGTTTCGTAGGTAAGAGAATTACCGTTGCTGTCCATTTCAGCGATTACTCTTGAGTAATCCTTTGCATTAACGACAATGGCAACATCCTTGAAGTTCTTGGCGGCACTTCTTACCATGGTAGGACCGCCGATATCGATGTTTTCGATAGCCTTTTCGAGAGTGCAGTCAGGAGATGCAACGGTGGCAGCGAACGGATAGAGGTTAACGGCAACAAGATCAATAGGCTTGATGTCATGCTTTGCCATAACTTCATCGTCAATGCCGCGACGACCTAAAATACCGCCGTGAACCTTTGGATGAAGAGTCTTTACACGACCGCTCATCATTTCAGGGAAACCGGTGTAATCACTTACTTCGGTTACCTTAAGACCGGCTTCGGCAAGAAGCTTGGCTGTACCGCCGGTTGATAAGATTTCAACACCGCGGGCTTCAAGTTCTCTGGCAAAATCCACAATACCAGTCTTATCAGAAACACTGATAAGAGCTCTTCTTATAGGACGAATAATATCCATTCAATACCTCTATATCAAAAACCACAAACCATAACGATTCGGATAAAACATTACTGTCTGGTAGACAAAACAAAAAACCATGTGAATTTTAACCAAAATTACATAAAATTTCTATCTTTTTAAGCTCCGACATCACCTTGATTTCAAGTAAAACAGCCTTTATTTTTTGACACATGCCTTGATTTTTATAAATTTTTCAACACTTTTAAAAAGATTTTGTTCAAATCATCAGTGATTGCTATATACTCTAACTATAGCGTCGAATGTTGATAACTCTTGTATATCAACATTTCAACACTAATATGAATTGGAATGCCTATTTTTTTTAAGCTCAATATTTAATTATAAATACGGCATCACCCGCTCACAGGTTATAAGTACAATATTATTTAGGACTTAATGAAGGTTCATTTATGAATAAATCAGAATTAGTAAGTGCAATTCAGGAAAAAGCTGAACTTAAGAAGAGTGAAGCTCATGACGTAGTTGAAGCAATCATTGACATCATTACCAATGAACTCAAGGAAGGTAACAGCGTAAGTCTCATCGGTTTTGGTACTTTCAAGGTTAAGGATCGTCCTGCAAGAACCGGTCGCAACCCAGCAACCAAGGAAGTTATTGAAATTCCGGCAACCAGAGTTCCAGCATTCGTTGCAGGCAAGAACTTGAAGGATACCGTGGCTGAATCCGCAAAGAAGAAGACCAAGAAGGCAAAGAAGTAATTCTGTGACCTTCTGAATGAGATTACTGATTCCAAAAGGCAGGTTCTTAACCTGTCTTTTTGTTTTTCAGCCATACAGGAAAAGCTCCACCGCGTTCGATGCTTTTTCCGTATTTCAATTTTTGGCTCTTCGGGTATGATAGTGGGGAAAGAAAAAAATTATAGCTGGTTTAATTTGAGGTTAAATTCCACTTCATTATTTCCACTTACTTATCTGCTTTATGGATGTGTTCTGTGAAGAAGTCTGTTTCAGATATATGAGCTCTTGACCGGCTTAAAGCAGGCAGGACAGTTCGATAACATTGAACGGATGATACGGCTGCCGTGCAGAACACAAATATAATCCGCTCAGGCGGATAATAAAAAAGGATAACCAGCTGACTAAGCCTGTCATCCTTTCATGGTAACCTGTAAAACTTAAATACTGTAAATTACAAAAGTTCGGAATGGACTGTTAATGAGTTTAATCGCAGTAAACAAATCTGCCTGAAAAAATCATTCGAGGCATGATAATTATAAAGTCAACTGATAGAGACGTCCGGTTTAAAGGCGGTAAGGGAATTTCGTCAAAGAGCAGTCTTGCCTTACCACCTGTTAAGAGCAGACCATTAGCCGAAGATCATGTTTATGGTAAACTCAAATTATCGTAAGAAAAATGGTACAGAATCTCTTGTCTGGAAACTGTCGGTTTTATACCTAAGTTCATTCAGTTTTCCCTGTAACTTACAAGAAGCCGCTTCTGATTCCAGCAAATCAATTTCTGAAGAAATCCTTTCATATTCCTGATTATTGTCGCAGTTGTTTAGGTGATCAATCATTTTTTGGAGTCTTAACGATTCTCTCATCAGAACTGCCTGATGAATTGAATCATAGGCAATATTTATCTGAAGTGGGTAAATTTCACAAAAATAGTACATCTGTAAGTTGCCGCTGCTTTTATCTAGCTTGATTTCGTTTTCCTCAATCAATTTAAGATTATTTGATGTTTCTTCTGAAATAAGTTTGATGGTTTTGTCAAATTCACTTTTAAGAACGGTTAATTCGTGAACATTGTTTTCTGCTTCATATTTTTTCACAGCAGACATATACAGCTCTATTTTTGAAAAGGCCTGCAGTATCTCGCTTTCAGAATATTGTGAAATGGCATCAATCAGACTGACACATTCAGCATATTTGGATCCTAGGTTTAACAGCATGGGAATCTTCCTTAGGTAACATAATTATGTAAATACATATCTGTGTTGTCCGTAAAAGAACAACAGTACTTTAATCATTACGGTTAAAGATATTCTCTTTATCTGTAACGTAATTACATTCAGTTCCTGAATTAATATCTTCTGATATGGAAATAAGAACGAAGATTACATCCGACCAAAAATCCATATATAATTTCTATTTTTCAAAATTTCATTTCTGTGCATTAGTTAATATTCTGTCCTGATAAGCTTTAACTTTAGAGGTATTACACAGTCACAGTTAATTCAAAATGACATTACAGATATATGCATAAAGTTAATTAAATTAACATAATGTATTTTTATTCTGCCGAAATTCTCATAAATATTTGTTGTAAAAATATCAATCAGGGAAAATGTTATTTATATAATACAACAATGTTTAATAATGTGAAATAAAAATAACATAAAATTAGATTTTGTTCTCATAAAATTATTCTGATTCACTTTTTTGCAGACTTATACTGCATGCAGATACATCTTTTCTTTGCGAGCTGTGGTTCGTCCAATATTATTTTAATGTTTGAGGCTTCTGGCATGATTTTTCACTATCATGCCAGAAGCCTCCAATTTTTTCTCCATTTGGTTTAAAATAATCCCGTATTTTTAACCTTCTGGAATTTATTATGTATAAACTGATTGCAACCGACCTTGACGGAACCCTGCTTGATACCGACAGAAACATTTCCCCTGCCAATATCAGCTCCATAAAAAAAGCCATGAGCAAAGGAATGCATTTCGTTATTGCCACCGGCAGACCTATTGACGGCATAATACATTTTGCCAAACAGCTGGATATTCTTCATCAGGGGCAGTATGCCATCAGTTTTAACGGCGCCGAGGTCTATGAGCTCAATCCTTTGAGACGAATATGTTCCTGCTGCATTACCGGAGCTGAAGTCAGAAGAATGGCCAGAAAGGCGGAAGAACTGAATATCAATTACCACGCTTTCTCCACAACCAGAGGACTTCTGGCCGCAAAACCAAACGAATGGACTGACGTGGAGATGACCTTAAACAAAATCGGCTGCACCATGATAGATTTCGCCACCATTCCCGACGACGAACTGTTCCAGAAATTCATGTTCTGCGGCTCAGCCGAAGAAGTTGAGGGCATTCAGGACAAGGTTGACGAATACCGTGAAGACTACACCGTAACCAGAAGCGCTTTCTGTTTTCTCGAGGTTCTCAACAAACAGGCCAGCAAAGGCAACGGTCTGAAACTGCTGTGTGAAACAATCGGCATTCCGCAGGAAGAAACAGTATCCTTCGGAGACGAACAGAATGACATCAGCATGATTGAATACGCAGGACTCGGCGTAGCCATGGCCAACGCTGTTCCAGAAGTCAAAAAAGTCGCCAATCTGATAACCGATACCAATCTCAATGACGGACTCTCCAAGGTTCTGGAGCAGATTATCAGAGATCAGTACTGATAACCTTAACCGTCTTATATTTCCCCATAGATAAACTTCATAATCAAAACCCCGTTATCAATCTGCAGATCAATAACGGGGCACATATGACTGCGGTATTTTAAAAATCCTGCATCACTTCAATGACGGATTCTTATCCGTAAAGTCCAGAATTCTGTTATGCATATTTTCCAGAGTGCTTCGATGACCGACACTTATCATAATTGAATCCTTCAGCTCATCCTTAAGCATAGCATAGAGCTTTGATTCATTCGGTTCATCCATGGCACTGGTTACCTCATCCATGAAAATCACGTCAGGTCTGTTGATAATGGCTCTGAGGAAAGCGATTCGCTGCTGTTCCCCGAGACTCAGCACCAGCCCCCACTGATCTTCCGTATTCAGATGAGGAACAAGATGTTCAAGTCCGACCTTCTCAAGCAGGGAAGCCAGATACTTCTCATCAGAAAATTCTGCTGAAGGATAGCAGATGGTCTGAGCCAGTGTTCCCATAGGCATATACGGCTTCTGACTTAAAAACAGGACCTTTTTGGATTCCGGCAGGGTCACGCTTCCTGATGAATAAGGCCAGATTCCCGCAACGGCTCTTAAAAGAGTTGACTTACCGACGCCGCTAGGTCCCTTTATCAGCAGACGATCACCGTTCTTAAGCTGAAGATTCAGATTGCTGATGAGAGCTGTACCGTTCGGCTTGGTTATTGACAGATTGTCAATTCGAACTGACTCAGCCTCATATCTCACATCAGGCTTTGACAGCTGCAGAGATTTTTTCATGCTCTTTTCAAAGAGTGCCAGACGGTCTATTACTGCTTTCCAGGTGGCTAGTTCCGGGAACAGAGACATGATTACGGAAAGAGAACTGTAAACCCTGCTGAAAGCTGAATTTATCTGCATCAGACTGCCGATGGTAATGATTTTGGCAAAATACAGAGGAGAAGCCACAAGTATCGGGAATATTACCGCCAGCTGATCACAGCCGAAGGTAAAGAATTCCAGAGACTTGGTTCTGTTAATAAGATAGATATAGTTCTTAACAACGTCACCGAAGTAGCTGTTAAGTCTGGTACTTTCCTCATTTTCACCTTTATACAGAGCCACTGCTTCGGCATTTTCACGAAGTCTTATCAGGGAATAACGGTAGTCAGCTTCAAAACGCTGCTGTCTGAAATGGAGCAGAGCCAGAGGCTTACCGATAATAAATGTTATCACGGTACCGCATACGGCATAAATCAGTGCCAGATAGAAAAGATATCCGTCAGGAAGTGAGAAGGTAAAATCCCCCACGGTCACATTTTCAACTCTTGAAGACAATCCCCACAGTATAATGGAGAATGTTACCAGCATTGCGGTGGAAGTTATCATTCTGACCACAATACCTATGGTCAGGGTAACGAAACTGCTCAGATCCTCGGCTATACGCTGATCAGGGTTATCGGTCTTCTGATCAGTAAGCTGGAGTCTGTAATAAGTGCTTTCATTGAGATAACGCTCTGTATAATGCGTAGTGAGCCATCTTCTCCAGCGGATACTGAGAGCGGAAATCACGTACGACTTGTAAACTTCGTTGCAGACATGAAGTGTGGCAAGAAATAGGAACAGATACAGACCGCCGTAAAAACCGTCCATATTGTAGTTCTGGACATTGTCCCAGAATTCCTTGTACCAGTCATTGAACTGCTTTGCCAGAAAAATCGTACCGGAAGTAAACAGCAGAATTCCAATAAACTGAAGTCTTCCCGCAAAACTTTCCTTTGATCTCCAGTATGGCATGGCTATTTTAAAGAAAGCCCCGACCGTCTCCCTTAATTTGAGACTTTCGTGTTTGTCAGGGTTGTTTCCGTCATGATTTCTTGCCCCAAAAATACTGAAGACAGGAATCTTCCTTTCTCCTTTAGCTGGTTTCATAATAAACCTCAATTCTCTAAAATCAGTAATATCACCGTAATACTTTTATCACAACCGGACACTTTAAACAACACAAATAAAAATCCTCACTTTAAAATAAAATCATCTGATGATTTCATTTTAAAATGAGGAAATTATATATCTGTACTACGCGCAGTTCCGTTTCTTTGCCTGCAGGCTTTCTTAATCCGATTACTCCTCGAACTTAATGCCGTATTTGCACGAACGCGGATCTATAACACGCACCACCTTTGCCTGAGCATCAATATGAGGCATATCATCGGCGTCATCAGATATTACCTGAATTGAATCACCGACAGCCAGCGAACCGTTTTTCAGCAGCAGAGACATACCTGTGGCGCTCAGATCAAGACACTTGGCATCATACACACTGCCTTTCAATATAACCCGGCACTCAATCGGAAGTTCAACTCTGATGAATGTTCTTCTTTCCTTGTTACCTGACATTTCGAACCTAAATGCTAATGAATGTTTAAAAATATTATAAATATTATATATGAGAAAAAACCTGCAAAACAAAAAAAATTAAGCAAAGTTCATCTCATCTTATTTTTATACAACATATATAGCTAAAAAATAAAATAAATCTTATTAAATTAAGGCTCCCTCACAAAAATAAATGACTTTGCCTCAGCCTATATTGATGTATCTCACATGTTTATTTCTTAAACCATGATGGTAATATTTTTTACGGTCATTATAAAAACAGCATAAGAAAACATAAATAAAAGACGGAGAAAAAACTTTCTCCGTCTCTTGATCTGTCTAATTCCGTATCTCACGTTCTGAGTACGGAGCGTTCCCTCTGAAAAATTAAATCCAGGACTTTAACTTGGACTCATATGACGCAATCTGATCTTCATGCTGTAAAGTGAGACCGATATTATCCAGTCCGTTCAGCAGACAGTAACGTCTGAAGCTGTCCAGAGTAAAAGAGAAGGTAAGGTCATTGCACTTAACCTGCATATTTTCCAGATCCACTGTTATCTTCTGTCCTTCATGAGCATTGATTTCCTTGTGCAGGGCATCAACTTCTTCCGGAGCAAGCTTAACCAGCAGCAGACCGTTGTTCAGTGAGTTGTTGTAGAAAATATCGGCGAAGCTTGAGGCGATAATAGCCTTGAAACCATAATCGGCAAGAGCCCACGGGGCGTGTTCACGGCTTGAACCGTTACCGAAATTCTCACGGGCAACAAGAATACTTGCGCCGGCATATCTTGGGTAGTTCAGAATGAAATCAGGGTTAGGAATGGTACCTGCTTCATCTAAATAACGCCAGTCGTTAAACAGGTGCTTACCGAAACCCTGTCTGGATACAGCCTGAAGAAACTGCTTAGGAATAATCTGGTCAGTATCAACATTTGCAGCATCAAGAGGTACTGCCAGGCCTTCATGACAAACAAACTTTTGCATAAATCCGATCTCCTAAAAATTTCTTACGTCTACAAGATGACCTGCAATGGCAGCAGCTGCAGCCATAGCCGGGCTAACCAGATGAGTTCTTGAACCTCTGCCCTGTCTTCCCTCAAAATTACGGTTTGAGGTTGAGGCACAGCGTTCACCGCTTGGAACCTTATCGCTGTTCATGGCAAGACACATTGAACAGCCAGGGAGACGCCATTCGAAACCTGCATCCAGGAATATCTTGTCAAGGCCGAGCTTTTCAGCAACATCCTTAACTTCCTGAGAGCCGGGAACCACAATAGCCTGCACGTTAGGAGCAACCTTTCTGCCCTTGATTACGGCAGCCGCAGCCTGAAGGTCTTCAAGACGGCCGTTGGTGCATGAACCGATGAACACCTTGTCGATGGCAACGTCGGTAATTCTGGTATGAGGCTTGAGGTCCATGTAGGCAAGAGCCTTTTCACATGAAAGCTTTTCAATTTCGTTGTCAAAATCTTCAGGTGCAGGAATAAGTCCGTCGATGCTCATCCCCTGACCAGGGTTGGTACCCCAGGTAACCATTGGCTTGAGTTCTGATGCATTAAGAGTAACTACTGCATCGAATACCGCATCATCGTCAGACTTGAGAGTCTTCCAGTAGGCAACAGCCTCATCCCATACGTCATCCTTAGGAGCAAACGGTCTGCCCTTAACGTAATTGAAGGTCGTTTCATCAGGAGCGATAAGACCAACCTTGGCCCCCATTTCGATAGCCATGTTTGACAGAGTCATACGGCCTTCCATGGTAAGATTTCTGATGGCTTCACCGCAGAATTCAACTGCATAGCCGGTACCGCCCGCAGTACCTAACTTGGCACAGATTGCCAGAATGATGTCCTTGGCGGAAAGATCCTTGCCGAGAACACCGTTAACTTCAATCTTCATGTTCTTAAGACGGGCCTGCTTAACGGTCTGGGTAGCCAGTACGTGTTCAACTTCTGAAGTACCGATACCGAAAGCCAGAGCACCGAAAGCGCCATGGGTTGCAGTGTGAGAGTCACCGCATACCAGGGTTACGCCCGGAATGGTTACACCGATCTGAGGGCCGATTACGTGAACGATACCCTGCCACTTATGACCGAGAGCATACAGAGGCACACCGAACTTATTGCAGTTGTCGATAAGAGTCTGCATCTGGATACGGCCGAGTTCACCGCATGCATCAATACTGCTTGATAAAGTTGATACGTTGTGGTCCATGGTAGCCCAGGTTCTGTTTGGTCTGCGAACCTGGCGGTGATTGAATTCAAGACCTGCAAATGCCTGTGGGCTGGTTACTTCATGAAGTAAATGGCGGTCGATATAGAGAATCGGGGTTTCACCCTCATTCTCAGACACGATATGAGCGTCATAGAGCTTTTCGTATAAAGTCTTACCCATTTTTATAATTCCTTAATTTTCTTAGCAATTAAATCACCCATTGCACTGGTGCTCTGCACTTCGTGCTTGCTGGCACCGCTGGCCATGAGGTCTCCGGTGAGGTAGCCTTCGGCAAGTACTGCAGATACGGCATTTTCAATTGCCTTTGCGGCATCTTCGAGCTTGAAGCTGTAGCGGAGCATCAATGCTGCAGATAAAATCTGAGCCACAGGATTGGCGATATTCTTACCGGCAATATCCGGAGCTGAACCGCCGGCAGGTTCATAAAGACCGAAACCGTCCTCATTCAGACTTGCACTTGGGAGCATACCCATTGAACCGGTGATCATTGCACATTCGTCAGAAAGAATGTCACCGAACATGTTATTGCAGAGGAGAATGTCGAACTGTGAAGGATCCTTTACCAGCTGCATGGTTGCGTTGTCGATGTAGATGTGGTTGAGTTCAACGTCAGGATATGACTTGTGAACTTCAGAAACCACTTCTCTCCAGAGGATTGAACTCTGAAGAACGTTTGACTTGTCTACTGAAGTTACCTTGTTTCTGCGTAAACGGGCTGATTCGAAAGCAATCTTGGCAATTCTTTCGATTTCAAAACGATGATAGATTTCAGTGTCGTATGCCTTTTCTTCAGCACCCTGACCTTCTCTGCCCTTCGGCTGACCGAAATAGATACCGCCGGTAAGTTCTCTTACACAAACCATGTCAAAACCCTTGGCGGAAATGTCTTCTCTTAACGGAGAAAGAGTGTTCAGTCCCTGATGAATCTGAGCCGGTCTTAAATTACAGAAAAGTTTGAAATGTTTGCGAAGCGGTAAAAGAGCACCTCTTTCAGGGCGCTGATCAGGAGGAAGATGATCCCACTTAGGACCGCCTACTGAACCGAAAAGAATGGCATCGGATTCCTCGCAGGTTTTCAAGGTTTCTTCAGGAAGAGGACAGCCGCATTCATCAATAGCCTTGCCGCCTACAAAACATTCTCTGAATTCAAATGAAAGATTGAACTTTTCAGCTGTAGCCTTTAACACCTTAACGGCCTGTTCCATTACTTCAGGACCAATACCATCGCCGGGTAAAACCGCTATACGTAAATTATCAGACATCTCAAAATCTCCATGGCACAATGACACTGCACCCTTTAATACTGTAGACCCAATATACTAAAAAAACATAAAAATAAGACTTCAGCTGCTCCGAAGTCTTACTGACAAAAATTATTATGTAAACTATATCACAAAAGCCTGATTCAGTCGCTTTTTATTGTTTAATGGTTTGCCTGTATCCATGATTCACACCTTCCGATTCCGGCGTACCATACGCCGGAATCAACGGTTATTCTCCTGTCCATGGTTACTGACGTCTGTCAAAACCGTAGTTATTTCGCACTGTGCTTCTTTTCTTCAATCAAATCAGACTGGTAAATCGAATTGCATACGTGAATCATGGCAAGAGCGGATGCCTGAATGATATCTGTAGCCAGTCCCATGCCGTGGAATACCTTTCCCTTGCATTCCACAATGATTGAAACCTGCCCCAGAGCATCAATGCCCTGTCCCTTGGCCTTAATTTCGTATGTCTTAAGTTCAATATCATAACCGGTAAGCTTGTAGATAGCCTTGTAAAGAGCATCCACAGGACCGTTACCTACGGCTGCTTCAGTCAGATGTTCCTCTCCGGCGCTCATCTTGATACTGGCAGTCGGCATGACATTTGCTCCGCCGCTCAGTACTGAAAGATATTCCATCTGGTATCTTTCAGGTTCTTCACGCAGATTGCTGAAAAACAGCAGAGCTTCAAGATCGTAATCAAAAACCTGTCCCTTGACGTCTGCAAGATCCTTGAAACGCTTGTAGACATTGTCGAGATCATAACTTCCTTCAGGATATCCGAGAGCTTCCAGTCTGTGAGCAATGATGTGACGTCCCGATCTTGCTGTAAGATTCATGGTGTTTTCCTTCAATCCCACGCTTTCAGGAGTAATGATTTCATAGGTATCCCTGTTTTTGAGAACCCCGTCCTGATGAATACCTGAGCTGTGAGAAAAGGCATTGGCTCCCACAATAGCCTTGTTCGGAGCTATCGGCATATTGCACAGCTGACTTACAAGCTGTGACGTTCTGGTGATCTCGGTACAGTTGATACCGGTGTGCAGATCAAGAATTCTGTTACGGGTCTTAATGGCCATCACAACTTCTTCCATCGAACAGTTGCCTGCTCTTTCACCGATACCGTTAACGGTACATTCAATCTGGCGGGCTCCCTTTGCCACGGCACTTATGGAGTTGGCAGTAGCCATTCCCAGATCGTTATGACAGTGAACGCTGATTCTGGCCTTGTCAATGTTAGGCACGCGGTCAAAAAGCTGTTCAATGATACCGCCGAATTCAAAAGGAAGAGTGTAGCCGACGGTATCAGGGATATTGATGGTACTGGCCCCGGCATCAATGGCAGCTTCAACAATGCGACAGAGATGATCAATAGGAGTTCTGCCGGCATCTTCACAGGAAAATTCGACGTCAGGAGCTCTGTTTCTTGCATATCTTATGGCTTTCACCGCCATGTCAACAACAGAATCAAAGTCCTTGCGCAGCTTATCCTTTACATGCACATCGGAAGTGGCGATAAAGCAGTGAATTCGGTAGTTGTCGCTTACGCTCAGAGCTTCATAGGCGGCATCGATGTCCTTTTCCATGGCTCTGGCAAGACCGCAGACGGTACTGTTTCTGATCTCACGCGCAATCATCTGAACGGATTCAAAATCACCGCGTGAAGAAATCGGGAAACCGACTTCCATAACATCAACTCCCAACTGTTCCAGGGCTTTAGCTATACGCATCTTTTCCTTGAAGGAAAGACTTGCTGACAGAGCCTGCTCCCCGTCACGCAGGGTGGTATCAAAAATTATTACTTGATCCGACATATTGATTTCATCTCACATTTCAGGTCAGTTACTGCCGACCCACATAAAAACAGCACTGTGAACTCACCGCGGCACCGTAGTACCAAAGCCTTACCCCTACTGAATTTCCTCACGCCTTTTCCGATAATTTCCGCCGGTTTCTCTGCAGGAAATTCATTCATCAGTCATGAAAGACTTCGGGTTTTGTCACGATTTCATATTATTAAGTGTAATTTTAATGTTGTATATCACATATGTCAAAACAATGAAAAGCGCATAAATTATTCACGGTTAAACATGCTCAAATATTCAGCAGTCGTAATAAATTAATAGACCTGCATCAAAAAATAAATACGACCTGTGAAACAATTCATAAACAATATGTCGAAATAATACGATCCAACCGTTTTATTTGACTCCTGGAATTTTACTGTTGAGACGAGCTGGCGGTATATTTATAACATGATTAAAAAAAATCGATAACACTGTGTTTACACATTAAAAAGAAGTTGTAGAAAATAGCACCGCACATACCTTTAAGCACTAAATTATTAATGTAAATAGGCTCTAATTATGTTATAAGTGATTAGATCTATGACTTTTTCCGGAGCCTGCTGACCGAATCTGCCGACGACGCTTTACGCAGGTTGCTTTTACGGTCGTTATAAACCGGTGGTATGGATAATATTAAAAATAAGATTATAACGGTAACATTTCCAAAATACTTATGACTGGGATTAAACATGAGTAAAGCGCACTCTGATAACGGTAATCAGAAGTTACAGAAAGCCAGACGTCCGGCTCAGGGCGGTAAAGGCCATGCTCCCGATGATACAGGTAAAAAAGGAGCTGGTAACGCCAGAAACAATGCAAATAATACAGATACCGTCAGTAAGAACGGCAGCGCCGCACGTGACAGGAACATTTCATCTGCCAAATCCTTATGGGCGCAGATAAGCAGCAACAGCGATTTTTTCTCCGATACCGAACCTGCCGACAACAATAAAATCCCACGTCACCATATGTATGCAATATGGTCGCTTGTCGTTATTTCCCTGATCACCGCCATATTCCTGCCTACCCCGGAAGAAATCTCAAACCGTAATGAATATTCTTGGGAATCAACCGGACGCCATCCGGACATTCACAACGGAATGTCCAGAAACATTTTCTCGGAAGAAGACGTTAATGCTACGGAAACACTGGACAGTGATCCTATCCCGTTCAGCGATCTTTATGATGAAGATGAAAATGAAAAATCAGGCGACAACGAATGGTTTACCCAGACTGTTGTTCCCGGCGATAACATCAACAATATCTTCATGAGCTTGAACCAGCCGTTCGCAGTGCTTAAAGCTATCGAACAGGTACCGCAGTACGGAAGCAACATAAGATCAATCAAGCCGAAAGACAAGCTGTACTTTCTCTTTAACGACAAGATGCAGATTCTGCAGCTGGTAAAACCTTATGATCGACAGAATCAGTTGCGTTTTTCAAGACAGTCACCAGACTCCCTTGATTTTACCGTGGTTCTCGAACCGATTGATTCACATCTCAACAGTCAGAACGACGATGAAATCAAGTCCACCACCGAAATAGCAGTTCAGCCTAAGACCGAAGAATCCGGTGACCATGGAAAAAATGAAACTCAGCAGACAAAGACTGAACAGCCGAAGGATCAGCAGACAGCCGCAGCTGAAAAGGACAAACAGGATAAGGAAGCTGAAAAGAAGGCTCAGGAACTTGCCAGACAGAAGGCTGAAGCCGAAGCAAAAAGAAAGGCTGAAGAAAAGAGACTTGCCGAAGAAAAAGCAAGAAGAGACCTTCTTAACAGACGCAAGGAACTCGTAACCTTCACCATCAACAAGGGCGATACCTTCGTGCAGGCGGCACAGAGAGCAGGTCTGACCAAAGCAGAAGCCATCAAGATAACCGAGCTGTACAGAGGTCGAATGCAGCCTAAACACCTGCGTCCCGGTGATGAAATCAGAGTTCTCTTTGCCTCAAGCAAACCTAACTCAAAAATCAATGCAGTCACCATCAAGTCCCAGAAGAACGGCCGTATGAACGCCTTCAGGGATACCTCCAACAATTCCTACTATGATGACAAGGGTATTCATGCAAGAAAGAGTACCAAATTCAACCGTTACCCTGTCGCCGGTCCAATCCGCGTCACCAGTAACTTCAATCCGAACAGACGTCATCCTATTACCGGTAAAGTCAGACCGCACAACGGTACCGACTTCGGCGTAAAGGTAGGTACACCTATCTTTGCACCTGCGGACGGTATAGTGACCAAGGCCACCTTCCAGAGAGCTGCCGGTAACTACATCGTAATTCAGCACAGGGGTGACTACTCAACAGTTTACATGCATCTGAGCAGGATTCTTGTTAAACCTGGTCAGAAGGTAAAAGCCAATGATCGTATTGCCCTGAGCGGCAACACCGGTGCATCAACCGGTCCGCACCTTCACTATGAAGTCCGTATCAAGGGAGTACCTGTTAACGCGCTGAAGGTAAGTCTGCCAAATTCAGGTTACGGCGGTGATTCAGCAACCGAAAAGAGACTCAAGGCTCAGATAGCCGAGTACAAACGCAAACTCGGAATCAACTAATCTGCCGAAAACCATTTTTAAATCGCCGCTGTTATATGAACCCCTAACTCCGCAGATCATAGTTTCTAATTTTTGATGTGCTTCTTAGGGTAAGGTATGCCAAATAAGTCGAAGAGATCTCTGGTTTTTTTAGGGATCTCTTTTGTTATGTAAGAACCTATTCCCGGGGCTTTGGTAGCCTGAAGCTTTTTAAGCTGTATCATTGCCTTTTCCAATGATTCTCCAGGGAGTACTTTTCCCTCGGCTTTATGTCCTGCAGCGGTGACGCACATCATCATCCTCAATGTCTGAGCCAGAAGGTGAATGAATATTTTTCCCTTATATGTTGAACCTGTTGCGTAGAGGCGTTCACCTCCGTTCAAAACCT